>DASSYU010000191.1:0-7837 GCA_035703125.1 Pseudolabrys sp.
CTTCAAGCGGCGCGGAGGTCTCAGAAATTGCATCCTCCACCGGAGGCGGATTTCGGTTTGGCGCCCCCTGATCCTCGCCTGCGAGTGCAAGTTTTTCCCGCGCTTCTTCCGCCTCACGCTGGCGATTCCACATGCTTGCGTATAGGCCATTCTTGGCGAGCAAGGCATGGTGTGTGCCTCGCTCGACGATTTCGCCTCCGTCCAGCACTATGATTTCATTGGCCCCCACAATGGTCGACAGCCGGTGCGCGATCACGAGTGTGGTCCGATTGCGCGAGACGCGCTCGAGAGCGTCCTGGATTTCTTTTTCGGTGTGGCTGTCCAATGCGGACGTCGCCTCATCAAGGACCAAGATCGGCGGCCCCTTCAGGATAGTGCGCGCGATTGCGACCCGTTGCTTTTCGCCGCCCGACAGCTTGAGGCCACGTTCACCGACTTCCGTTTCATAGCCTTTCGGGGCAATACGAATGAGCGGATCGATCTGCGCAAGCCGCGCTGCCTCCTCCACTTCGGCATCGGTTGCCTCCCAGCGGCCGTACCGAATATTGTAGCGGATCGTGTCATTGAACAGCACGGTGTCCTGCGGCACCATGCCGATCGCCTGGCGGAGCGATTTCTGGGTAACCTTCGCGATATCCTGATCGTCGATCAGAATGTGGCCGCCGGACAAGTCGTAAAAGCGGAATAACAGACGCGAAATTGTCGACTTCCCCGCGCCCGATGGACCGACGACAGCTACCGTCTTGCCCGCCGGCACTTCAAAGCTGATTCCCTTGAGGATCGGGCGTGCTGCTTCATACGAAAATCTGACGTTCTCGAAACGAATTGTTCCGCTCTCTACTTTCAATTGCGGTGCGTTCGTTGCGTCCTTGATTTCCGGCTCGCGCGTCAAAATCGAGAACATGATCTCGATATCGGTGATTGCCTGCTTGATCTCGCGGTAGACCATGCCCATGAAATTGAGCGGCTGATAGAGTTGAATCATCATTGCGTTGATCAGTACGAAATCGCCGACGGTTTTGCTGCCGGATTTAATTTCGAACGCACACATCACCATTACAGCGGCGAGGCCAATGGTAAAAATTACAGCCTGCCCGGCGTTAAGAACCGCAAGTGAGGTGTAGGCGCGTACACTCGCATCTTCATAGCGAGCCATGGCCTTGTCGTAGCGAGCAGCTTCACGCTCCTCAGCGGAGAAATATTTTACGGTTTCGTAGTTGAGCAGCGAATCGATTGCCTTGACGTTCGCGTCTGTATCGCTGTCGTTCATTTTTCGGCGAATGCCGATCCGCCATTCGGTCGCGTGATAGGTGTAGGTCATGTACACCGCGACGGTGATCGAAATGACAACCACATAGCGCCAGTCGAACTGCCACATCAGCACGACGACAATGAATGCAAGTTCGATGATCGTCGGCGACAGCTGCAGGATCACCATGCGCACGATGGTCTCGATGCCGTTGCGGCCGCGCTCGAGAACGCGTGTCAGGCCGCCGGTCTTCCGCTCCAGATGAAACCGGAGCGACAATTCATGCATATGCACGAAAGTGCGATAGGCGAGCCTTCGGACCGCATGCATCGCGACTTTTGCGAACAGGCCGTCGCGCAACTGGGTAAGCGCGGCCATCAAGATACGCATGCCGCCGTAGGCGATCGTCATTGCGACCGGAGCGGCAACCACCCACAATAGCCAGTCAGACGCCGCAATGGGCGCACTGCCCTGCCCGACGAGAGCGTCGGTCGCCCACTTGAATGTAAAGGGAACGGCGACAGTCGCGAGCTTTGCCGCCAACAAGAGCAACAGCGACCCGAGCACGCGCGTTTTAAGATCGGCGCGATCCGAAGGCCATATGTACGGCCACAAGCGAATAATGGTCGCAAGCAGCGCCCCGCGGGCGGCGGAGATGCGCGATTCGCTTTCGGCTGTCCGGCGAGGGTGGTGGTCGCTCATTCAGCCTTCATATAGGGGAATTCAGGCCGCTAATCATCCTTTGCGACCCCTCACTTTGCTTTCCGGCCCGCCTTGACGATGCCGCAAGTGCGATGCACATGCATCGGCATGAACAGAAATGAAAAAGTCAGCAAAATCCGGACAATCTGCGTCTATTGCGGATCCAGTCCAGGCACCGACCCTGCTTTTGTAGAGGCCGCAGGCGCCTTCGGCGCCATCCTGGCCAACTACGGAATTCGGCTGGTCTTTGGCGGTGGTGCGGTCGGGATTATGGGGGCAATCGCCAAATCAGTGCTCGATCATGGTGGCAAGGTAACAGGCATCATCCCCGAGTTTCTCGTCGTTCGCGAGCACGCGATGCGCGGCGCCGACAACTTGATCGTTACGCGCGACATGCACGAGCGTAAACGCAAAATGTTTGAAATGGCCGACGCATTCGTCGCGCTGCCGGGTGGCATTGGTACCCTCGAAGAATTAGTTGAGCAAATCACTTGGGTTCAGTTGGGCCGTCATCGCAAGCCGATCCTGCTCGCAAATATCAAGGGCTTCTGGAACCCGCTCTGCGCACTGATCGATCACATGAAAAAGCTCGAATTCATTCGCGGCGATCTCGACTTCGATCTGCTCGTTGCCGATAATGTCGCGGACATTTTGCCGATGCTGCAAGAGGCGGCCGCGGCGGTGCCCGAAGAAGAAAAGGAAATGCCGGCTGTTATAGCTGACCGGCTCTAGGAATCAGACAAAGGTCACTGCCTCGATGCGATTGCCATCGGGGTCGCGAATAAAGGCCGCGTAGTAACGTTCATTGTAGTCAGGTCGAAGCCCGGGAGCGCCATCCGACATTCCGCCACCCGCAAGTGCCGCGGCGTGAAAAACATCCACGGCCGCAGTTGATGCCGCGCGCAGGCAAATATGCACGCCGCTGTCGGCAGCGAGCGCCGGCATGCCGGTGCGGCAATTGATCCAGAACTCCGGATACTTTTTGCCGTAACCGACGGCAGCGTCGGGCCATTCACGCAACTTGGCCAAGCCTAGCGGCCCCAGCACCGCGGTGTAGAACGCTTCGGCCCTTTTGATGTCACGAACGGCGATAGAAATGTGATCGATCATGGCGTATTGCGTGGTGCGCCCGCGTCGGCCGCCTCTGCCCCCACATACATGCGGGCAATCCCTGCACCGGCTGCAGCCCGCTCGCAATCTCGGCATGGCCGCGAGGTCGAATACATCACGCAGTCAGCAAGATCGGACCGGCCAAGGCGCACCTGTGCGTCACGGATCGCTTCTCTCTCCGCGTGCGCCGATTCGTCGCGCTTTAGCACCACACGGCTTGGTCCGAATCCGACGATTTCCCGGCCGCGAACCACCACCGCGCCAAATGGTTGATCGCCGCTTTCGATGGCCTGCTTTTTCATTGCGAAGGCCCGGTCGACAAATCCGCTACGGGAGGGATCGGGCGCGGCTGTAGCGCGGCCCATCAGTGTCGCCACGGTAGCGGCAAGTCCGGTTAAAAAATGGCGGCGTAAATACCACATGCTCCAGCCTCCGGCTTCTGCCTATCACACCGGTGCGCCTGATTTCACCAATTTAAAAATGATGGAATCCATCAGGGCCTGAAATGAAGCGTCGATGATATTTGGTGAAACCCCGACCGTGGTCCATCGCTCGCCGGCCTCATCCTCGCTCTCGATCAGCACGCGCGTCACCGCTCCCGTGCCGCCATTGAGGATACGAACCCGGTAGTCCGTCAGATTGAGGCCGGCGATATATTTTTGGTACTTGCCGAGGTCTTTGCGCAGCGCCAGATCGAGCGCGTTGACCGGGCCGTTGCCCTCTGCGGCGGAGATCATGTTGTCGTCGCCGACCTTTACTTTCACCACCGCCATAGTGACGGTGACACGTTCACCCTTGGCATTGTTGCGTTGTTCGACGTTCACATCGAATTGGGTCACGTCGAAATAGTTCGGCACCTTGCCGAGCGTACGACGTGCCAATAGCTCGAATGACGCATCAGCTGCCTCATACGCATAACCGATTGCCTCGCGTTCTTTCACGATCTCAAGAAGGCGGCCGATCCGCGGGTCGTCTTTATCGGCCTTGATGCCAACACGCTCGAGCTCCGCGAGGATATTGGATTTTCCCGCCTGTTCAGACACCAGCACTTTCCGGCGGTTGCCGATCGTCTCCGGTGCGACATGCTCGTAAGTCGCGGGGTCTTTCATAATGGCGGAAGCATGGATTCCGGCCTTGGTGGCGAACGCGCTTTCTCCGACATACGGTGCGTGGCGATTGGGCGCGCGATTGAGCCGCTCATCAAGCGCGTGAGAAACCTGTGCGAGCTTTTTGAGCGCGGCGTCGTTGACACCGATATCGAAGCGCGCAGCGAATTCCGGTTTGAGCTTCAAGGTCGGGATGATGGAGACCA
The DNA here is from genome assembly GCA_035703125.1 of Pseudolabrys sp. GTDB lineage: Bacteria > Pseudomonadota > Alphaproteobacteria > Rhizobiales > Xanthobacteraceae > Pseudolabrys. Next base: position 4,374 of record DASSYU010000191.1, read on the forward strand.
GGTTGGCATTGCCGCAGCGCTCGCCAAGTCCATTGAGCGTGCCTTGGATCTGGCGCGCGCCCGCCCGCACCGCCGCGAAGGAGTTGGCAACCGCCTGATCGGTGTCGTTGTGAGCGTGAATGCCGACATGATCACCGGGTATCTCCTTCACCACCTCGCCGACGATCTTTTCGACCTCGTCCGGTAATGTGCCGCCATTGGTATCGCACAGCACAACCCAGCGCGCACCTTCGTCGTAAGCGGCTTTCGCGCAGGCGATTGCGTATTTAGGATTGGCTTTATAGCCGTCGAAAAAATGCTCGCAATCGAGCAGCACTTCCCTGCCCTTTGCCTTGGCGGCACGGACGCTCTCGCGGATCGAGGCGAGATTTTCCTCTTCGGTCGTCTCCAGCGCGACTTTGACGTGATAGTCCCACGACTTGGCGACAAAGCAGATGGCGTCTGCCTTTGCTTCAAGGAGCGCAGCGAGGCCGGGATCGTTGGAAGCCGAACGCCCCGGCCGGCGCGTCATGCCAAACGCCGTGAAGGTGGTATCGAGTTTACGATCCGTGCTGAATAGTTCGGAATCTGTCTGATTAGCGCCCGGGTAGCCGCCCTCGACGTAGTCAATACCAAGCTCGTCCAGCATGTTCGCGATCGCCAGCTTGTCGGCGAGCGTGAAGTCGACGCCGTTCGTCTGCGCGCCATCACGCAGCGTGGTGTCGAAGAGAAAAAGGCGCTCCTTCGGCATTGTGGTTCTCACCAAAGGTAATAATTCGAGAGCAATGCGATGGCGATCACAATTGCTGTTAAACCCATTAGGACATGGTGGCGTTTCATGAGTGTCCTTACGTCAACCGGTAGACGGCATAGAGCGCGATCACCACGGCGGCAGCGAGCACCCCGTATTTGAGCACGATGTAATAAAGCCAATGACGCGGGAACGGCGTGTCGGGTTTGGTCATGAAGCCTCCCGTTTAGTGGCGAGTTGTTTTTGCAGCGTGGTGTTGGCGAGCCATTCGTCGCCAACGGAAACCGTATTGCGTTGCTGGGCGACATAGCCACGCTTTTCGAAAAAGCCTCGTGCGCTGTCGCTTGCATCCACGGTGAGCCTCTCCGTGCCGCGCGCACCGGCAAGCTTTTCCAGCGCATCGACCAGCATGGCGCCCACGCCCTGCCCGGTCGCCGCCGGATGAACATATAGCATGTCAATCTTGTCCTTGCCCTCAAGCGAGGCGAAGCCGACCGGCGATCCCTCCAGCGTCGCGACAAGTGTCAATTGCCCTGAAAGCGTTGTTTTAAACACTCCAAGGTCGTCCGCAGCGGAAGCCCAGGCTTCCTGCTGGGCTTCAGTGTAGTCGTCGGCGGTCAGATCTTCGATGCTGTCGCGGAATATTTCACGCAGCACAGGCGCATCCGTCGGCAAGAACGGACGTAGCGCGAGCTTTGGATGCGCAACGGCCATCATCGCGCGACCTTCCATTGCGTCTTGCCGTCCTTGGTATCCTCAAGCTCAATGCCCATTGCCTTGAGCTCGTCGCGGATGCGGTCGGCCTCCTTGAAATTCTTCGCCTTCCGCGCACTATTTCGCGCTTCAATCAGGCTAACCACCTTGTTTTCATCGACCGTCGCCGATGCGGGACGAAAGCCGAGCCATTGAACCGGTGGCAATTGCAACAGGCCCATCAGCTGCGCGCTTGCCTTCAGGGCGGCCGCAGCAGGCTTTGCCCCTTTCGCAGCCTCGCCGCGCAACTCATGCATTGCGGCAAATGCTTTGGGCGTGTTGAGATCATCCAACAACGCATCAACCGCGTCGGCACATAAATAACCCGGCGCGGAGTCACCGGTGAGCTTGTACCAATGATCGAGGCTCTTCTGGGACTCACGCAAGCCGGAGAGAGTCCAATTCATCGGCTGCCGATAGTGCGTCTGCAACATTGTGAATCGTACAACCTCGCCAGGCCAATCCTTCAGCAATTCGTTGATCGTCACGAAATTACCGAGGCTCTTCGACATCTTCTCGCCTTCGACCTGCAGAAATCCGTTGTGTATCCAGAAATTTGCCATCACCAGCGTCTGGAAGGCGCAGCGGGATTGCGCAATTTCGTTCTCATGATGCGGAAACACGAGATCGATGCCGCCGCCGTGGATGTCGAAAGTCTCACCCAGAAGTTTCCATGACATCGCCGAGCATTCGATGTGCCAGCCGGGCCGGCCCGGTTTTTTGATGCCCGCTGGCGACGGCCAGGCCGGCTCACCCGGCCCGGACGGCTTCCACAACACGAAATCCATCGGATCTTTCTTGAACGGCGCGACTTCCACGCGCGCGCCGGCAATCATCTCGTCGAGCGAACGGTTGGAGAGCCTGCCGTAGTCCTTCATCGAAGCGACATGGAAAAGGACATGGTCTTCCGCCACATAGGCATGACCGGACTTCACCAGCCGTTCGATGAGGGTCTTCATCTCCTCAATATGCTCGGTCGCGCGTGGCTCGACGGTCGGCGGCAGGCAGCCGAGCGCCGCAACGTCCTCCTTGAAATTCGTGTACGTTTCTTCGGTCAGCTCACGGATCGAAATTCCGCGTTCGGCGGCGCGCGCATTGATCTTGTCATCGACGTCGGTGATGTTGCGCACATAGGTGATATGTTTTTCGCCGTAGACATGGCACAGCAGGCGAAACAGCACGTCGAATACGATGACGGGGCGTGCATTGCCGATATGGGCAAAGTCGTAGACGGTCGGTCCGCACACATACATGCGCACGCGAGCGGGATCGATCGGCGTGAATGTCCGCTTCTCGCGTGTCAGCGTATCGTAAAGCCTGAGTTCCATAGCAAATGACATCCGTCGGCCCCGCTGGCCGGGCGTCGTGCTATCTCAAGCTTGAGAAAAGACGGCCGCAGCCAGCGTGGTGCGCTAGCGAATAATCTCCGGGCAAATGCCGCAGATATGGTTAAGGCCGCTCATGGCGGCACAATGATTTGTCGTGTGTGCGCCGTCAAGCACCCGCCTCAAACCGCGCGAAACACGGGAAAAAATCGATGACCGGGCAGAGCGCACGGTTAAGTGCCGATTAACGATTTCAATCGCATTTTCCCGATCGGTCACCGACCCCACGCCAGATAATCAATTTCCGGGCTGCGTTATGCGGACAGTTCTGATCAGCCTCACCACCCTATTGTGCTTCGGCTCCAGCATCGCGCGTGCCGAGCAACACAGGTTTCTTGTCGCCAACGATGCCGACGGCTACGGCGTCGATCGCTGCCTGGCGTCAGGAGAAAAATGTGGGGCTGCGGCGGCAAACGCCTACTGCCGAACGCAGGCATTCGCGACGGCCGCGACCTACCACAAGGTCGACCAAAATGACCTCACCGGAGCGGCCTCGAAAGAAACCTCCGGCAAGTGTCAAACAGGCAGGTGTGACGTCGTCGCGATCGTTTGCCTACGCTGAGGCGCGTCTACACGACGTCACGTCTTGCGGCCGT
>DASSYU010000281.1:0-2929 GCA_035703125.1 Pseudolabrys sp.
GTGGGCTGGACGGGACGCGAAAATGGCCCGACAGTTCCCCCGGTACCGATCAGCAGAGGCAATCCCCATGGCACGGAATACCGCACGCGAACGGCTTGAGGCCGCGCTTGCCCGCATCGATGATCCAAAAGGGGAAGGGGCACGGACCTGCCTCACTGTCTATCGTGAGGAGGCGAAGGCCGCGGCCGATGCCGCCGATGCGCGTGCGAAGTCCGGAATCTCTCTAGGCCCGGTGGACGGCACGATTGTAAACATCAAGGATCTTTTCGACGTCGCCGGAGAAGTCACGCGCGCAGGGTCAAGGATTTTCGCAGAGGAGCGAAAACCCGCCACCGCCGATGCGCCGGTCGTGCGCAGGCTGCGCGCCGGCGGGGCGATCATCGTTGCCAAAACGAACATGAGCGAATTTGCCTACACCGGCATCGGCGCCAATCCGCATTTCGGGACGCCGGGCAATCCGGCCGACCGCAAGCGCGTTCCTGGCGGTTCGTCGTCAGGGGCAGCGGTGTCGGCTGCCGATGGCATGTGCGAGATAGCCATTGGCTCTGATACAGGCGGCTCAGTCCGTATTCCGGCGGCGATCTGTGGCATCGTCGGCTATAAGCCGAGCCGGCAGCGCATCCCGACCGACGGCGCTTTCCCGTTGTCATATAGCATCGATTCAATCGGCCCGGTTGCGCGGACGGTGGAGGCCTGTGCCAGGGCCGATGCCGTCATGGCGGCTGACGATTTCGCGCCGCTCGAGCCTGTGCAAATCGCCGGCCTTCGCATCGGCATCGTGCAGGGAACGCCCTTGGAGAATCTCGACGAGACCGTGTCAAAACGTTTCGCGGGGGCGGTCGATCAATTGCGCAAAGCCGGTGCGCGTCTGTCTGAAGAAAAACTCGCTTTGCTTGCCGACATGGCTGACGTCAACAGCAAGGGCGGTGTGCAACCGGCCGAGGCGTTCGCGGTTCACCGTGAGTTGATGTCGCGCCGCGCCGAGGACATTGATCCGAATGTGCGGGTGCGGCTTGAACGGTCACGCAACATCAGTGCTGCTGACTATATCGATATGGTGCGGCAGCGCGCCCGGCTCATCAGGCTGATGGATGCGAGGCTGGTCGACCTCGACATTCTGGCCTTGCCGACCACCCCGATTGTGGCGCCGACGATCCAGGAGGTGGCGCCAGCGGATGAGTTCGCGCGCAGGAACGCGATGTTGTTGCGCAATACGGTCATTGTGAATTTCTTCGATCTCTGCGCCATCTCGGCGCCGATCCCGCGCGAAGGCGGCCTTCCGGCCGGCTTGATGCTGGTTGCCCGCAACGGTCAGGACAATCGCCTGTTCCGCATCGCGATGGCGGTTGAACGATTATTTGGCGGGTAGGCGCCTAGAACGCGCGCAGCGATTCAAGCAACAACCGGTGGCGTTCGGCGCCGAGCTTTTCCTTCAGTGCGGCTTCATGCTGTGCGGCCAGCATTTTGGCGCGCACTAGAATCTTTTGGCCGTCCGCGGTGAGCCGCAGCGCATGACGACGACCATCGGCAGACGATGGCAGCCGCTGTGTCAGACCGCGTCTTTCCAGGCGATGCAACAGGCGGACCAGTCGCGCCCGCTCAATGCCCAAGGTTGTCGCCAGTTCCGCCTGGGACAGCCCCGTATTGGCGCCAATGACGACCAGCACGGAGAACTCGGCCGGGCTGATGTCGAGCGATGACAGTCTGCGGATGAAGTCCTGAAACACCCAAAGCTGTGCCCGGCGAATAAAATAACCGAGCCGCTCGTTGAGAACGCCGAGGTCAATAACAGGCGCGCTCGTGCGCTTCTGCGGCGTTTTGCGCAGCGGCACGGCCTGTTTGGTCGCGTGTCTGGCGTCAGGCATGGGGGTAGCCTTGTCCCAGTCGTCACTAATGGTGTTGACGAAATTTGTTGTCCTAGTCAACAATATGGCCAGGTGAATATTGGGAATGGGCGAAGGGCCCGCGCGAGGTCGCTGCGGCCGAGGTTCGATCTTGTGAAGATTGGAAAAAATCCGGCATCATCCGGAACAAGGGCCGCGTGCTCGGCCAGGGAGGATATCCGATGAAGAGGAAATCTCAGTCGAAGGCGGCTGTGACCCGCCGAAGCTTCAGCGCCGGGCTTGGGGCGGCCGGCATCGTTGCGGGAACCGCGCCGTTCAACATCGTTCGCGCGCAAGGTGCCGCACTAAAGGTCGGCGTGCTCCTGCCACGTTCAGGCGTGCAGGCAGGTATCGGTCAGGACTGCCAGCGCGGTGTCGACATCACCAACGGCCTCCTGAAAGAGCTGGGAATGCCGACGCTCGAAATCATCAATGCCGATACCGAAACCAAGGTAGAGGTCGCTCGCTCGCGTGCCGAGAAACTGATCAGTGATGGCGCCCAGCTGCTGGTCGGCGCTTTCGATTCAGGCCAGAGCACGGCAATCGCACAGGTCGCCGAACAGAAGGGCATTCCCTACGTCATCAATATTGCCGCTGCGCCGCCAATCACGGAGCAGGGCTACAAGTTCGTATTCCGTAACTTTCCAACCGCCCCGATGATTCTTGGCGACGCCTTCGCCAACCAGAAGGAGCTGTTTGAGATCAGCGGCTATACGCCGAAGTCGGCCGTATTTCTGCACGTCAATGACACATTTGGTACTGCCATGGCCGGTGGCATCAATGCGGTGATGCCGAAGTTCAACATGCCATACAAGATCGTGGAGACGATTTCCTACGACCCCGCAGCGCGCGACCTGTCGGTCGAAATCTCTAAGGCAAAAGCAACGGGCGCCGATGCCCTGCTCATGGTCAGCCGTCTCAACGACGCAATCCTGCTGACCCGCGAACTGGTCAAGCAACGCTGGTCACCCAACGCGATTCTGAGCATGGGTCCCGGCTGGTATGAAGACCAGTACCTCACGACGCTCGCCAAGCTTTCCGACGGT
>DASSYU010000286.1:0-2738 GCA_035703125.1 Pseudolabrys sp.
GCGAGCCAGGCCGCCATCACCAGGTAATCGGCGGCGAGCTCGAGGCGCAACTGACGCGCAGCCTCGATGAACGACAAGTACTGATCCGCCAGCGCAAGGATCGAAATTTTTGCCAGATCCACTTTCTGCTGGCGCGCGAGCATTAACAACAGATCGAGCGGGCCTTCGAAGCCCTCCACGTCAACGATCATGGCGGGCTCGGTGGTGCCGCGGTCGGCAGCGAGCGTCGTGTCAAAGTCCTCGCTCATGACCCGGTCTTCCGTTGCGAGTCCGTCCGCTCGTCGGTGATCATCTGCGTGAACAATCTACGCGCAGCCTCGGTATCGAACTCTTCCGGCGCCTTGCGCGCCGCAAGTGCCGCGTCGGCCCGTCGCGCGGCTTCGTCCGCAAGCTCAGGCGCTTCGCTTGCGACGGCAACCATTTCTTCCAGATTGCCGTTGCAATGAAGCACGACATCGCATCCGGCCGCCAGCGCAGCGCGGCTGCGCTCCGCAATGCTGCCGGACAGGGCATTCATCGATATGTCGTCGCTCATCAACAGGCCCTGGAATCCGATAAATCCGCGAATCACTTGCCTCACCATTGTGACCGAAGTGGTGGCAGGTGCGACGGGGTCGATTGCGCTAAACACAACGTGTGCCGTCATTCCAAGCGGCAAGCCTGCCAGTGGCTTGAACGTTGCAAAATCGGCGGCCTCGAGGGTCGCGCGGTCGGTATCCACGACCGGCAGCCTGTGATGGCTGTCTGCGGTGGCACGACCATGCCCGGGGAGATGCTTCAAGACTGGCAACACGCCCCCCGCCTGCAGACCATCGGCGATCGCCTTGGCAATCTTGGCTACCTTGCCAGGTTCACTCCCATAGGCGCGATCGCCGATGACGGGATCGCCGCCGGCAGCCGGAACATCCGCGATCGGAAGACAATCGACGTCGATGCCGAGTGGTCTCAAATCCGCGGCGATCAGATGGCCAGCCAGCCGCGCCGCCGCGATGCCCGCCGCCGGCTCCCGGTCGTAGATTTCGCCGTAACGTGCGCCGGGCGGGTAGGCAGGCCAATGCGGCGGGCCCAAGCGCTGCACCCGCCCGCCCTCCTGGTCGACAAGCACAGGCGCTTGGCTGCCGACGATGCCGCGAAATGACTGAATAAGCTCCGTTACTTGATCGGGAGCACTCACGTTCCTCTTAAAGATGATGAGGCCCCACGGCCGCGCATCGCGCACAAAGGACCGCTCATTGGGGGACATGGTAAGTCCCTCCAATCCCGTGATAAATGCGCGCGCCGCCATTGGCGCGGATTAGCCCGCGCAAGTCTCAGGGGTCAAGTTTCGACCTGTTAATTCTTCTGGACGAGGCACTGTCCGCCGGCGGCCTTGAGGCTCGAGCACAACTGGCTTGCCTCGCCGGCATTGGCAAAGGGTCCAACCATGGCGCGGTAATAGGTGCCCTTGGCGCCCAGATCGACCTTGTGGATAGAGGACTGCCGACTGCCAAGCTGATCCGGGAACTTGGCCTGCAGGCTGCGGAACGCCGCCTGAGCCTCACCCTCGCTGCGCTGCGAGGAAACCTGGACATAGCTGCCCGCCCCCCCACCCGTCGATGCCGCTGCAGACGCCTGTGGCGCTACCGAGGCCGCCCTGGCCGGAGCGGCGGGGGCCGGCGCCGGTGCCGCCCGTGAGGGTGCCGAATTCGGATTGAGCGACAAGGGCGAGTTGCCCGATGCAGCCGCCGCCTGGCGTGGCGGTGGAGCGGACCGGGCCGGCGCGCTCTCTTCCGTGTCTGCTGTCGTATCCGGCGCAGGACGTGGCGGAGCGGCGGCGGCGCGCGGCGTCGGAGCGGGCCTCCCAGGCGCTGCCGCGGCTGACATCGTTGATGGCACCGCGTCGGCCACAGGCTGGTCCGGATGAATTGCGATGGTGCGAACCTTTTTCGGCTCGCTGCCGACCACGCCGCTGCCGAGGGCTGCCTGCGGGCCGGATTGCGACAGCGCGACCGCTGTCGGCCGGTCCATCGGCTGCTCTTCGCGCGAGACTAGCTTTTCGCTCTGCCCGCGTTCGTTGACGCGCTCGGTGATCAATTTGTTGGACTGGGCATCCTTGCCGGTCGTTGCCGGAACAATCTTGCTCGGTGCCGTATCGGCCTTGATCACCGGCGGCGGTTTGGTCGAGCCGGAGGAACCGACAAGCGCGCGATAGCCAAATGCCCCTGCAGTGCCAATCACCGCCAAAGCGGCGACACCGGCGATCGCCATAACGACCATTCTGCGGCGCGGAGGTGGAGCGTCCTCGTAGTATTCGTCCTCAACCGGAGCTTCATCGTAAAAATCCTGCTGAATGTCGGATTGGCCAACAGCAGACCGTTGAGATCCCTGCTCGGCTGCATAGGGATCGGCTCCCCTGGCGAGCGGTTGAGCCTCGTAGGGCTGACGTTCGTAATTCTGACTGCCGTAGTCCTGGGGGATGAACGGACTCGCGGGAGCCGACGCGGACGCAGGATAGCCGTCGCCCGCGTATCGCGGCACCGGCTCCGGTGCCCGCGCCTCGCCGCCGTATTGCGCCGTGTAGGATGTTCCAAGCGGCTGGTTCCAATCGGCGCGCGCAACCGATTGCGATGGAGGCGAACGGCGCGCGGCTTCGCGACCATACTCCCCGAACGGATCGGTCTGTCCAATCAGGCGCGCCAGCTCAGCGAGCGGGTCGCTGCCGGTCTTTCCTGAGCCGCGCGCGGGCGGCGGTTCACTCG
>DASSYU010000436.1:0-7152 GCA_035703125.1 Pseudolabrys sp.
GGAGCGGCGGTCATCATGCAGTGGAACACGATCCCGACGAAGCTCCAGCGCGAGCTTTTCGATACGGCTGGTTCGCTGGGAGACGTGCTGAAAACGTCCGAGCTAAGGGGACAGATTGCCCGCTTTCTGCATGATCACAAGGATGAAGAGAGCTCTGCCGACTGCTCCTCCAAGTCCAACATGACGGAAGGAAAACCGGATCGTGCATAAATTCAAAATCGGTCAGTTCGTCGAGCTTGAGCCGAACGCGCTCCAGTTGTTGGCACCGGGTGGCTATGAAATTCGTCATCTCATGCCCTCTTCAGATCGAGATCCCGGCGACCCCTGCTACCGCATCAAGAACGCCGCCGAAAAATACGAGCGGGTCGTTCCCGAGAGCAGGCTCACGCTTTCGGCCAGCGTTTTCTTCTGATTGGACATCCAAAAATGCATTTTTGGCCACACATAAAGCAGGGTTATGACGATTGAACATGCCCATGCGCATTCCTTACCAAAGCCGTGGGGTATTGTAGATCCGCGTCCGTGGAGCAGCGCAGGCGACGGCGCCAATACGATCGGTGAGATCTGGTACGAGCGCTCCGATTCGACGGCCGTTGCTCCCTCGCTCCTGTTGAAGCTTCTGTTTACGAGTCAGCCACTTTCCATCCAGGTTCATCCGGATGATGCCTATGCGCAGTCGACCGGACTGCCGAACGGTAAAACCGAAGCCTGGCACATTCTGGATGCCGCGCCCGAGGCTAAAGTCGGCCTGGGCCTGAAGCGGCGCGTCAGTCCGGAGCAATTGCGTCACGCCATCGATGACGGCTCGATTTCGGATCTTTTAGTTTGGAACACGGCGCATCCGGGCGACACTATTTCAGTCCCCGCCGGAACGATCCACGCGATCGGTGCAGGCCTGGTGGTCGCGGAAATCCAGCAGCGCAGCGACACGACATTTCGTCTTTTCGATCACGGGCGGGGGCGTGAACTTCATATAGAGGGCGCACTTGCGGTGGCGGATGCCGGCCCCGCTGATTTTCTGGTCACCCCGACACGGCTTACCGACGCGAGGACGCTTCTGGTTTCAAATTCGTACTTCACGTTCGAGCGGATCGACCTGACGCCAAACTCAACCTGGCGCCTCGAAGCGGAACATGAGACCTGGCTACTGGTTGTCAGTGGCAGTGCTCGGGCCGCCTCGCTCGACGTGACGACAGGCGACGCCATTTTCGCGCAGGCGGATCAGGTCACCATTCATGCCGGCAGGAATGGCCTGATAGGCCTCGTGGCGTATACGGGTCCCCTGGTTAGGCAACTGTTGAAGCGCGTCGACATGGAAACAATTCAATGAAATCGATTGAACGAATAGCATTCATCGGCAACCATCTTCCGCGCCGCTGCGGCATTGCAACCTTCACCAACGATCTTCACCGGGCGGTGTCGCTGGCCCGTTCCGATCTGGACACCGGCGTCGTGGCGATGACGGATCCCGGTGGCGCCTATGACTATCCGCAGGCCGTACGCCTGGCGATCCAGGACGAGAACATCGACGAATATGTGGATGGGGCTGCGTTCCTGAACAAAGCCGGCTTTGATGTCGTTTCGCTTCAGCATGAATACGGGATTTTCGGCGGGCAGGCCGGCGGCAATATCACGGAGCTGCTGTCGCGGCTCGATATGCCGGTCGTCACGACCCTTCACACGGTGCTCGCCAAACCGACGCCGGCCCAGCACGAGGTGATGCAGCGCATCATCGACATTTCATCAAAGATCGTCGTCATGTCGGAGAAAGGCCGGAAATTGCTCCGGTCGGCGCATGACGTGCGGGCCAACAAAATCGAGATCATACCGCACGGAATTCCCGACCTGCCGTTTCGTGAGACGCATGGCGCCAAAGCGAAACTCGGTTTCACGGGACAGACCGTCATTCTTACGTTCGGGCTTCTGTCGCCGAACAAGGGCATCGAAACCATGCTCGATGCCATGCCCGGAATCATCAAATCGTGTCCTGACGCGGTGTATGTCATCCTCGGCGCAACGCATCCGAATCTCGTGCGCCAGCAGGGCGAAGCCTATCGACACAGCTTGACGGCACGCGTGCGCGATCTCGGCATTCAGGATCACGTCGTCTTCTTCAACCAGTTCGTCGAGCAGTCAACGTTGCTGGACTTCATCTCGATGTGCGACGTCTATGTGACGCCCTATCTCAATGAAGCCCAGATGACGTCGGGCACGCTTGCGTACAGCTTCGGGCTGGGGAAGGCGGTCGTATCGACTCCTTACTGGCACGCCAAGGAATTGCTCGGTGACGGGCGCGGCATTCTGGTTCCCTTTGGCGACGCGAAAGCCATCAGCAGCGAGATTGCGGCCTTGCTCACAAACGACGTCCGCCGCCACGCCATGCGCAAGCGCGCATACGCATCAAGCCGGTTGATGACCTGGCGGGAGACGGCCGAGCGGTATCTCACCGTCTTCGAGAGTGCACGTGAGCAAACCGTGGAAAAAATTTGTCCTGCCGCAGCTCCTTCAGTGAGCACGGGCAATGCAATCCCGGAGCTGCGAATCGCACATTTCCTTTCGCTGTGCGACGGCACCGGCATCCTTCAGCACGCCGTCCATTCAGTGCCCGACCGCGCCCACGGTTACTGTGTCGACGACAATGCTCGCGCCCTGTTGCTCTCGAGCGCGCTTGCAAAGTCAGGTAACGCGCAGTTGCTGCCTAAAATAGGCACAACGGCGTTTGCAGCGTTCGTTCAGCACGCGTGGAACCCGGACAAGAATCGATTCCGGAATTTCATGGGCTATAGCCGGCAATGGCTGGAGGAATCCGGCTCGGAAGACAGCCATGGGCGGGCGCTTTGGGCCCTGGGGGAGTGCGCGCGCTCCGACGCCGTTCCATCTCGCCGCAAATGGGCCGCCGCGCTCTTCAAGACTGCGCTTCCGGTTTTGGAGACGTTCTCGTCGCCGCGCGCCTGGGTCTTCGCGCTTCTGGGTCTGGATGCCTATTGCGCGGTTGAAACCTCAGATGCCAATGCGGGCGGGATGCGCAAGCTTTTGGCCGACCGGTTGATGGCGTTGTTTCTCGCAAATCAACACAAGGATTGGGTCTGGTTTGAAGAGGTGCTCGCTTATGACAATGCCCGCTTTTCGCAGGCGCTGATTCAAGCGGGTCTTGCGACCCGTACGCCGGCATATGTTGAGACCGGCCTGCAATCGCTGCGTTGGCTGATGTCGATTCAGACCACGTCGTCCGGCTGCTTCAGACCGGTCGGCTCCGCGAGCTTCGGCAAGATTCGCCAGATGCCCAATGCGTTCGATCAGCAACCGGTCGAAGCGTGGGCAACGATTTCTGCATGCATTGCCGCGTACGGTGTGAGCAATGGGGAGGAATGGTCACTGGCGGCGAGACGCGCATTCGACTGGTTTCTCGGCAAAAACGACCTGCAGACGGCACTGGTCGATCCGGTGACCGGGAGCTGCTCGGATGGCCTGCATCCGGACAGGGCCAATGAGAACAAAGGTGCGGAATCAGTGCTATCGTATCTCCTGAGCCTGGTTGAGTTGCGGCAGTTCATGGCTGCGGCCGTGACAGTGGAAGGCCGCCCGACACTTGCGTCGAAAAAATTATCCTCCAACGGCGCCGGCGCAGAATTGGCCCGATCGCCACCAGGGAGCAGCTTTGTCCCCCTCCAAATTCGTGAATCGCCAAAGCCTCTATCTGCGCCCGGACCCGTCGCGGGTCGTCGTAAGGCCCTTCAAGCCAGCGACTGAGCCCAGAGACCTCAACCCGACCGACAAGATTCGCGCCAATCATATTGTTGCCCGGGTGCTGCGGCTCGATGCCGACGCGTCCGCGCAGCAATTGCGCGCGGTGCTCGATAACTTCGAGGGCCGGCACAGGAACCTGCTAGAAATTTTCGAGGCGCGTGCTGCGGAAATGGAGGAGGCGCTCGACCCCCATGATCCATTGAGCAAGACGCAGCGTGGATTGGTCGGAGCCTATTTTCTCAACGAATATTCGTTCGAAGCTTCTGCCTTGTTCAATCCAAGCATTGTTCGTCATCCCGACCAGACGGGTGCACCGGAAAACGGCTGCCGGTTCATCCTGAGCCTTCGCGCCGTTGGCGAAGGGCATGTGTCCTCGCTGACGTTCCGCTCGGGCACCATCGCTGCGGATGGCAATGTGTCCGTCGATCCCACCGCACGTCTCGCGTCAGTTCCGAAAGTTCGTAGCCTGACGCCCGGTGCAAACGGGGATGATATCGAAGTGGTCTTCCGGCCCGACGAAGAACTGAGCGAGCGGGTTATCTTTCCAGTTACCCTTGCCCAGTCGAACGGCATCGAAGATGCGCGGTTCGTTGAATTCAACGACGATGGTCGGAAAACGTTCTATGCCACCTATACGGCCTATAGCGGCAGAGCCATTCGCTCTGAATTGCTTGCAACCAAGGATTTCCAATCGTTCAGGATGACCCCGCTCGGCGGATCGGCGTCGCGCAACAAGGGCATGGCGCTGTTTCCGCGCAAGATCGATGGCCGCTATGCGATGATCGCCCGTCAGGACAATGAGAACCTTTATCTGAATTACTCCGACGACCTTTACTCATGGGACGGTGGTCAACCCATCCTTCAGCCCCAGTATCCCTGGGAATTCGTCCAGATCGGCAACTGCGGTTCACCCATCGAGCTGGATGATTGCTGGCTGTTGCTGATCCACGGTGTAGGTCCGGTCAGGCATTATTCGATCGGGGCTGTTCTGCTGGACAAGAAGGATCCATCCAAGGTTCTCGCCCGATCGCGCGAGCCGCTGGTTCAACCCGAACCTATGGAGCGCGAGGGTTATGTGCCCAACGTCGTCTACACCTGCGGCGCGATGCGTCATCGCGACCAGATCATCCTGCCTTATGCCGTCTCCGACACGTTCTCGAATTTCGCGACCATAAAAATAGCAGCATTGATGCAGGCGATAGCCGGCGAGTAACCGCTGCCACGCGCTGCTATTCGAACCGCAGGCTAATGTCTTCGAGCGCGATCCCCTTGAGCTTCGTTGTCCAGGTCTCGCCGGGCTTAACCGGCAGCGCGCGTGTCAGCGTTCCGGTCGAGATGATCTCGCCAGCCGCGAGCGGCGGGTTGTCCGGGTCGCGCGCGAGCAGGTCCATCAGGTAGCGGATGGTCGAGAGCGGGCCTTCGAGCACGTTGAGCGCGTGGCCCTTGTCCATGAGCTTTCCCTCGCAGAAAAGCTCGATCTCGAAACTTGCGAGCGTACGCAGCCACTCGGCGGTGTTCGTGCCGATCTCGTGGCGCGCCCCGATCAGCAGGGCGGCATGGTGGCCGTCAACGATGACCGCATCGGGCGGAGTAAATTTCCAGTCGGGATAGATCGACTGCACAATCTCGTAGCCGTGCGCGACCCAGGAAATGCACGCAAGCAGCGCGGCATCGTCCAGGCCGGGCGAGGGTGCCCTGGCAAGGCCGAACATGATCTCCGGCTCGATCTTCGGGTCACTGTAGGGTGCGAGCGGCAGTCCTTCCTCGGTCATTCCGGGACGGCCCCAACGGGTCCGGCCAATGGCCGGCCCGATGGCAGGCTCCGGGCCGGACCCGGAATCCAGAAGTAAGCTCCGTGTGTTTTTCTGGATTCCGGGTTCGCTTCCTTCGGAAGCGCCCCGGAATGACGAGGAACCAATGGGTAGGTCGTACACCGTACGGTCGTAGACATACCCCCACACCGGCGCGTGCACGCCGTACTCGTCCCAGATGCGGCGGTTGGTGAAGCCGATCTTGCGGCCCACCGGCCTGTAGCCCTTGGCGACGCGCATGCCGTTGGCCAGCGCCGCGATGCGATAGGCGTCGTCCATCCTCAGGTCGGGGTATCGCGCAGAAAACGGCTGCACCTGGCGTGCGCCGTTATTGAATGCTGTGGCCGCCTCGGCGGCAATGTCGCGAAGCAACGCCTCGTCAATTCCGCCGCGTCGCACGTCGTCTTTCATGGGTCGCACGCGTTGGCAGATCGTGTAACGGGTTGCGCGTTATTAAACGGCAAAAGAGAAAACCATCTCATCTTACTTCTTGTGATTGTGCATGCTCGGCGAATGGTCCGGCAGGCCCAGCGGCACCATAGCCGCGCAGTTCGCCGTAGCGGGCGATCTGCGCGGGCGTCAGAACGTCCATCATCGCAAGGTGATACTTCAGGTGCGTGGCCCGCAGCGTTCCCTGGGTCGCGCCGATCGTGGTGGTCGCAGCCGTCAGGCTTGCGGGCGTGATGGTGCGGCCAGAGAATTGCCGGTCGAGATCGGTCTCCGCCGCGATTAGCTGCTGCCCCAGCGGAATGGTCTCGGCCTTCATGGCGTCGAAAAGCTGCTGCGTGCGCTCGCGTTGCGCGTCGGTCAGGTTCAATTCCTTCGCGAGCTCCAGCACATGTTTCGGTCCCGGATAGCCGTTCAGTTCGCCTGCCAAAGCGAGCCCCATGCCGCGCCCCTCTTTCAGATCGGCCAGCTGTTCGTCGGACAGCGCCTTGAGCGGTCTGTTCTGCATTCCAGCGTAGGGCTGCGGGATCTGGGCGAGCGATGTGGCGGCTGCAAGGATCATCGCAACGGCGAGAAAGACGGTCGTGCGTGTCATGGTCGCGATCTCCAAATCCTGTGGCCCACTATACCATCACATTGCAGACGAGGCCGCGATGGCCAGGAACAGGTTCGTCCGGACGGGCGAAAACAGTCTGCCGGCGGCCTCCGCGGCCTTCTTGCCGCCGACATCGCAATAAATGATGATGCTGGCGGAGCAGTTCAATGGTCGCGACGGTCGACAAAGTCTTCGCGGGATCGATCCCCGAGCTCTACGAGCGTTTCATGGTCCCGCTCATTTTTGAATCCTATGCGCTTGATCTCGCGCAGCGGCTGGCGCAAACCAGGCCGGCCGCCGTGCTGGAGACCGCGGCGGGAACGGGCGTGCTGACGCGCGCGCTCGCCTCGGCGCTTCCCGCACGGACGCGTCTGATGGTGACCGACCTCAACCAGCCGATGCTTGATCATGCCAAAGGGCGGCAGCCTGCCGACAGCCGGATTGAATGGAGACAGGCGGACGCTCTGACATTGCCGTTTGAAAACCAAAGCTTTGATGCCGTGGCCTGCCAGTTCGGCGCGATGTTTTTTCCCGACAAGGTTCAGGGCTACA
>DASSYU010000463.1:0-2036 GCA_035703125.1 Pseudolabrys sp.
CATCTTCCCCGAGCTGATCGCGGGAAGATAAGAGGTGAGATTGTCGATGGCGAAGTTGACGTCGCCGGCGAGCATCGCCGGGATGGTCTGCGCAGCGCCGCGGAAGGGCACATGCACAGCGTCCAGCCCCGTGCGTTTCACGAACATCACGCCCGACAGATGCGGCGACGTGCCGACGCCGGGGCTGCCGTAGCTGACGCGGCCCTTCTGCTTGGCCCAGGAGATGAACTCGGACACCGTTTTTGCCGGGCAATGATCGCTCGCGACCACGAAGACGTTGGGCAATTCCCAGGTCAGCGACGCCGGCACCATGTCGCGCTCGGCATCGTACGGCATCTTGCTGTAGAGATACTGGTTGATCGCAAAGTGGCCGATGGTCGCCGCGCCGATGGTGTAGCCGTCGGCCGGGCTTCCGGTCACCGCGGCGATGCCGATATTACCGCCGGCGCCGGGCCGGTTTTCGATCACGAAGGGCTGGCCAAACATCTCCTTCATGCGCTCCGCCAGGATGCGCGAGAGCACATCGGTCGAGCCGCCGGCCGGATAAGGCACGATGATACGCACAGGGTGATCAGGCCAATTGGATTGCGCGCGGGCGCCGGTGGCGGCAAAGGCGCCGGCTGCGGCGATGGAGGCCAGCACGGAACGGCGGTTCGGCAGATCGCGGCGCGATGTCATCAATGGTTCTCCCCCAGCGGCAGGATGTTATGGCCGCCTTAAACATTCTAGCTTTTCATGAGCCTCTCATTAGCCTCTCATGGCGCCGCCCATTTTGTCGAGGCGCCAGTTCCGGCGGTTCCTCGTGGTGTTCATGTCAGTAGTGTTCCGCCTTGTGCTTGCAACCGCTGCAACGGCGCTCGTGTCCGGCGCGATGGCACAGGACGCTTGCAAGCTTCCCGGTCTCGGCACAGCGGCCGTCGCCGACGTGCGCGACGGGCGCACGCTGCTGCTCGCCGATGGGCGCGAGCTGCGGCTGACCGCAATCGAGGCAGAAGATGCGAGTCGCGCCGCGCTGAACGTGCTCGCCGCCGGCAGGATGCTGCGGCTGGAAAAGCTTGGACCTGAACGGGACCGGTACGGTCGCGTGGTCGCCATCGCCTATACGGATGACGCGCATGAGTCGCTGCAGCAACTGATGCTCGCACAAGGCGTAGCGCGCGTTTCGGCCCGCGTCGGCGACCGCCGCTGTGCGGAACTGCTGCTGAAGGCGGAACGCGCGGCGCGCGCTGCCGCGCGCGGCCTCTGGGCCGACCCCAATTTTGCCCCTTTGCCGTCACACGATGTTACCCGCATTGCGGCTGTTCGGGGTCAGTTCGCCCTTATCGAGGGCAAGGTCTTGTCGGTGCGGGAGAACGGCGCCACAATATATGTCAATTTCAGGCGGCGGTGGGCGCAGGACTTCGCGGTCACCATCCTCAAGCGTCATCGGCGAGATTTTGCGGCGGCGAACATCGACCCGAAGGAACTGGAAGGCCGCAGGATCAGGGTGCGAGGCTGGGTGGAGCAGCGCCGCGGTCCTATAATGGAAGCGTCGGTTCCCGAGCAGATCGAGGTCATCAGGTAACCTAGCGTCGGTGGGTCATGGGGGGACAGTCGACAATCAAGGTGACGCGTGCGCTCGGCATCGCAGCCGCGCTCGCCGTCCTGCTCGCCGGCTGCACCAGCTCGCCGGGCGACCGCTTCGTTTCGCTGCCGATGCCGAAAGCCACCGCGCCGACCGCGCGCGAACCGGCGGCGCAGCGCGAGAACGCGCGTATCCTCGCCTCTTATGGCGGCACCTACGACAATGCGCGCCTGCAGATGATGATCGAGAAAACGGTCGACCGCCTGGTGGCGGCCTCCGAGCGGCCGGACCTTAAATTCAAGGTAACGATCCTCAATTCGCCGGCAATCAACGCTTTCGCGCTGCCGGACGGCCGCCTCTACATCACCCGCGGCCTGATCGCGCTCGCCAATGACAAGGCGGAGCTCGCGTCCGTGCTCGCACATGAGATGGGACATGTGATCGCGCGCCACGCAGCCATCCGCGAGGAACA
>DASSYU010000482.1:0-3943 GCA_035703125.1 Pseudolabrys sp.
GATCATGGTGGCTACCACAGGAACGACACCGCGCCAGCGGCGTGTCGCCATGCCGGCGATCGCCGGGATCGCGATAGCGGCGAAGCCCACGGCCTGAATGCGCCAATCTTCGCCCGGCAGAGCCATGTCGCTCAAAATCATGCCAAGGACCGGCACGAGGAGAGCGAGCACCGGAATGCTCAGCACGCGCGCAGCGAAAAATCCGCTCGCTGCCACCGGCAGAAAGCCCGGTGCGTGCGGAAGCAGCCGTGCGGCCACATTCAGGGCAATCAAAAAGGCCACCAGCAGCAAATCCATCCAGAGATTTGCGCGCTTATCAGTCGGCGACATCGGCTCGATTCCTTTAGCTGTCTGGCCAACCCTTAGCACGGCTGGAGCCGTGATTGCTATCGTCTGATTAGCTAGCCGTCACTCGCCTTTCAGCCCATTCGCTGACGATTCGCGCCATCTGATCGAGGCCATCGGTGAGCGCGGCGGGCCCGGGCTGCAGGATCAGCGTGGATTTGATTTCACGCAACCAGCCGGTCGCGACGGCGGGAACTTCGGCAAAGCCCGGACGGGCGGTGACTTTTCCCGGCACGAATTTTTTACCGCACCAGGATCCAACAATGACGTCCGGCCGCGCGGCGATCACCTCATCAGGCGATACGATACGATCTTTGGCATTCTTGCGCGCGGCGAGCTGCGGAAAAACGTCAACACCGCCCGCCGCTTCGATCAGCTCCGACACCCAGGCGATGCCGGAAATCATCGGCTCGTCCCACTCCTCGAAATAGACACGAGGGCGGCGTGCGAGGTGCAACGAGCGTTCGTGAACCTCGTCGATGTGGCGGGCGAGGGAACTTGCAAGCGCTCCGGCTTTCGGTGAGGCGCCGACGATCGCGCCGAGCGTGCGTATCATGTCGAATATGCCGGCGATGTCGCGCTGGTTGAATGCATGCACGGAGATATTTTTGCGGATCAATTCGGCGACGATGTCAGCCTGCAGGTCGGAAAACGTAAGCACCAGATCCGGCTTCAGATCGAGAATTTTCGGCACGTCGGCCGAAATAAAAGCCGAGACGCGCGGCTTCTCGCGCCGTACCTGCGGCGGCCGCACGGCATAGCCGGACACGCCGACAATGCGGCGATCTTCGCCGAGAAGATAAAGGGTCTCGACCGTCTCTTCGGTCAGGCAGACGATTCGTTCCGGAGGAAACATGGACTGAACATACACCGACGAGATCGGCTATAGACAATCGGACCGCGTTTGCTACGATCATTATGGTCGCCGTAAGCGGCCGCGCATGCCCCTAGACGATGGCCTTGTGGGCACCTCATTTCGAATTTCGAGCTTGCAACGCGCTCGCATCGCGCCATCGGACTCTCATGCCCGACCTTCTCCACCTTTCACTTGCCGCCTGCATGTTCCTGGGCGCGGCACTTTATTCCTCCGTTGGCCACGCTGGCGCGTCGGCCTACATCGCACTTATGGCCCTGTTTTCCGTTCCGCCATCCGTGATGCGGCCGACGGCGCTGACCTTGAATATTTTGGTCGCCAGCCTTGCATCCTATCGCTACGCGGGGGCGGGCTATTTCCGTTGGCGCGTTGTGTGGCCATTTTTGCTGGGATCCTTGCCGTTCGCGTTTATTGGCGGCGGCGTCCAGCTGCCCAGCGAATATTATCGGGCCATCGTGGGCATTGTGCTCATTCTGTCCGGCCTCAGGATGTTCTGGGCGGCACACATTTATGCCGCCCGCGAAGTACATGATCCGCCGATCTGGCTCAGCATTCTGCTAGGCATCGGCATCGGATTTCTATCGGGTCTGACGGGAACAGGCGGCGGAATCTTTTTGTCACCGGTGATCATTTTTCTCGCTTGGTCCGATCTGCGGACGACGTCCGGCATTGCGGCTGTCTTTATACTCGGTAATTCGATTGCCGGCTTGCTCGGCAATCTAGCGATGGTCCGTTCGCTCCCGTCGGAGCTGCCGATGTATATCGTGGCGGTCATGCTGGGAGCCCTGGTCGGAACCGCCTTCGGTACCAAATTTTCGGTCATTTATATCCGGCGCGCGCTCGGCGTAGTCTTGATTGTTGCCGGGCTGAAACTGATCGGCGTGTATTGAATTCGTAAGCGCCATGTGCCGGAATCGAATAATGGAAGGCGAATTTGACTACATTATCGTTGGCGCAGGCTCCGCCGGTTGCGTGCTGGCCAACAGGTTGTCCGCCATTCCCGGCAATCGCGTGCTGTTGCTGGAAGCCGGCGGCAACGACAACTGGATCTGGTTTCACATTCCGGTGGGCTACCTGTTTGCGATCGGAAATCCGCGCGCCGACTGGCTGCTCAAGACTGAGGCGCAGTCGGGGCTGAATGGGCGCAGCCTGAACTATCCGCGCGGCAAGGTGGTGGGCGGCTCGTCGGCCATCAACGGTATGATCTACATGCTCGGCCAGTCGGCCGACTACGACAATTGGCGCCAGCTCGGCCTGCCCGGATGGTCGTGGGACGACGTTCGGCCCTATTTCCGCAAGCACGTCGATCATTTCCTTAAAAGCGAGCACCACGCGGCCGGCGGGGAATGGCGGGTCGAGTATCCGCGCCTGAGCTGGGAGATTCTCGACGCCTTCCGGGAAGCGGCAAATCAATATGGAATTCCCACTGTCGATGACTTCAACACGGGCGACAACGAAGGCATCTGTTATTTTCACGTCAACCAGAAGCGCGGCCGGCGATGGTCCGCGGCACGCGGCTTTCTCAAGCCGGTCCTGCACCGGCAAAATCTTCAGCTTGAGACCGGCTGCCTTGTCGAAGGCCTGGAGCTGGCGGGCAAGCGTGTCACCGGAGTCCGGTGGCGGCAAAATGGCGAGCAACGCGTTGCGCGCAGCCGTGGCGAGGTGATCCTCGCCGCGGGCTCCATCGGCTCACCGCACATCCTGATGCTGTCGGGAATTGGTCCGGCTGCGCAGTTGTCGAAATTCGGCATTCCGGTCGCGCTCGACAAACCAGGGATCGGCGCCAATCTGCATGATCACTTGCAGTTGCGCATGATCTACAAGGTGTCGGGTGTGAAGACTCTGAACGAGACCTACGCTTCGCTATTCAATCGTGTTGGAATGGGTTTGAACTACGCATTCCGTCGACGCGGGCCGATGACGATGGCGCCGTCGCAGCTTGGCGCCTTTACCAGGTCCGATTCGACGCAGGATCGCGCCAATATTCAATACCACGTGCAACCGCTATCGCTCGATAAGTTCGGCGAGCCCTTGCACCCGTTTCCGGCCTTTACCGCCAGTGTGACCAACGTCCGCCCGACCAGCCGCGGCGCGCTCACGCTCAAATCAGCCGATCCAGCGGCGTCGCCGGCGATCAGCCCGAATTATCTGTCGACACCGGAAGATCAGCAGGTCGCGGCCGATTCGATCCGGGTCACCCGAGGGATCGTACGGCAGCCTGCGCTGCAGAAATACTCGCCGGTCGAGTATCTTCCTGGTGATTCGGCGGGTGATAACGATGAGGCTAGCTTGGTGAAGGCGGCAGGCGACATCGGGACTACGATTTTCCATCCCGTGGGCACTGCCCGGATGGGGCGGGACGACGACACCCGAGCGGTCGTGGATGCCCGGCTTCGTGTCATCGGCATGGAAAGACTGCGGGTTGTTGATGCCTCGGTTATGCCGTCGATCACCTCCGGGAACACCAATTCGCCGACAATGATGATTGCGGAAAAAGGCTCGGCGATGATTTTGGAGGACCAAAAACGTCTATAGTCGGCTGCGGATGAATGGAGGGGTGTCATGAATCTGTTGGACAGAATTAAGGGGATCCTGCTGCAGCCGAAGGCCGAATGGGGGAAAATTGACTCCGAGCGCGGCGACGCCGGTTATCTGTTTTCGAACTACGTCATGATCGTGGCGGCGATTACGCCGATCTGCACTTTTATCGGGACGTCGATCATC
>DASSYU010000019.1:0-6502 GCA_035703125.1 Pseudolabrys sp.
ACTTGCCGCATGAGCATAGCGTTTCTATGCTCACTTTTTCTCACTGCCGGGAGATGTATTTTGGCCGTCGTCCTTCCCTTCGAAAGCCCGAACCCGGCTTCGCTCAATCGACTTGTCAAACTGGTGGCGCCGGACATGGAGCGTGTCAACGCTACGATCCTGGCCCGCACCGGATCTGAAGTCGCGATGATCCCGGAGGTGGCCAACCATCTTATCGCCTCCGGAGGCAAGCGGTTGCGCCCAATGCTGACCCTCGCCATGGCAAGGCTCGCAGGCTACGCCGGTGACGGTCATATCAAGCTCGCGGCAGCGGTTGAATTCATGCACACGGCGACACTGCTGCACGACGACGTTGTCGATGAAAGCAGCATGCGGCGTGGCAAAGTCGCCGCCCGGATGTTGTGGGGCAACGAAGCGAGCGTGCTCGTGGGTGATTTTCTTCTCGGCCAGGCATTCAAGATGATGGTCGAAGTCGCTGACCTGCACGCACTCGAAATCCTCTCGTCGGCGGCCGCTGTGATCGCGGAAGGCGAAGTGATGCAGCTCGGCACGGCCAAGAACACGGCCACCAACGAAGATGAGTACCTGTCCGTTATCCGCGCCAAGACCGCCGAGCTTTTCGCGGCCGCCTGCGAAGTCGGGCCGGCGCTGGCCGCAAAGGAAAAGGCCGAATTGGCGGCTTGCCGATCGTTTGGGATGAACCTCGGCATCGCATTTCAGCTCATCGACGATGCGCTGGATTACGGTGGCAAGTCGGCCAAGCTCGGCAAGAATGTCGGCGACGACTTCCGCGAGGGCAAGATTACGTTGCCGGTCGTCCTGTCGTTTCGCCGCGGCAGCGAAAGCGAGCGCAAATTCTGGAATCGGACGCTGGGTGACGGCGACCTCCGCGACGGCGATCTCGACCAGGCTCTTTCATTGATGGCAAAACACCACGCGATCGAGGATACGGTCGGACGCGCCCGGCACTATGGAGCAATCGCCACCGACGCACTCGCCTTGGTGCCGCCGTCGGATATCAAGTCGGCGCTGGAAGAAGCGGTCGCGTTCTGCATCGGCCGCGCGCACTGACGCACCGCCCTTTTTCTAGAGCGGCGAATATCCCGTTGCCGGATCACGCATCAGCTGCAGCCGGATATTGGGGTCCGGATCCTGACCGATGTATCTGCCGTAGTTGTAGACCGGCGGAGCGCACCCGTTGGGCTGCGGCGCAGGATGCCCCGGGATCAGAATATTCCATGAAAAGTCTTGCGGACGGTCGGCGCATTGGGGCCGGGATTTGGATTTTGTCCGGGCCAATGCGGGATCGGCGGCGACGATCACGAGCGCCGCACTCAAAACAACCGCGCAATAAAGTCTCATGGTGCACCCCGCGTTCCGCCGGTGACTATCTGAAAGGCGGCGGATGCCCAACCGTTTCCTGCAAAGTCGGCGAATTCATGTTTTCCCCGACACAGTTCCGATCGCGGCTGGTTTAACCCACCAATTCTTGCGTTCGCCTGCGAGCCGTTGCGCCGCCGCTTCCGCCTGCTCGCGCGAGCTGAAAAGCGCAAAGCATGTGGCACCCGATCCGGACATCCGCGCGAGCGCACTCCCCGGCGTGCCGCGAAGGGCCGCCAAGACTTCCCCGACAACCGGCGCGCATGCGGTCGCGGCGACTGTCAGGTCGTTGTCCTGCTGTCTGAGAAGTTCGATCAATGCGCCCGTTTTCGGCGGCACGCCGGCAAGACCCGGCCCTGCGTGTGCGCCCTTGAATTTTTCGAATACCTCGCGCGTAACAAGCGCAACGCCTGGATTCACCAGGACCGCCGGGATGGGCGGCAGATCGAGCGGCTCCGCCAGCACTTCGCCGATACCGCGCATGATGCGCGGCCGCGACTCCACGCAAACCGGCACGTCGGCGCCGACAGCCTGCGCCGCAGCCTTGAGGCGGGAATCGTCGAGTGCAATTCCGTTTGCTCTCGCCAGCAGCCTGAGCGCTGCCGCGGCGTCCGCCGAGCCGCCGCCGATGCCTGCGGCAACCGGAAGATTTTTTTCAAGGCGAAACTGCCCGCCTTTCAGGCCGGGGATCCGCCGGCGCAGTTCCGCAAGCGACTTGAGCACAAGGTTGTCACCGGCCGGACCACTCTTGCTTGCGAACGGCCCGGACATCTCCAGGCCGTCGGTCGAGCCCGGCTCAAGCGTCAGCGCGTCGGCTACATCCGCGAAAGCGACCAGACTTTCGAGCTCGTGATAGCCGTCGGCGCGTCGGCCGAGTACGCGCAGAGTAAGGTTGATTTTGGCAAATGCCTTTTCGGACAGCGTCGCGCTCACGCGAAAAGCCTGTCGCTGCGCATCAACTAGCCGCCGTCGCCGCTCTTCTTGCCGGCTTTTGCCTGCGAGGACGTTTCGTCGGGCAAGCCGTCCTTCAGTTTTTCCTCGATCTTCGGAAGCTCTTCGGGGTCCGGCTTGAGATCACGTGCGTGCGCCCACTGGAATCTGGCCTCGAGAACGCGGCCAACCCGCCAGTAAGCGTCACCCAGGTGGTCGTTGATGGTCGGGTCTTCCGGCTTGAGCTCGATGGCGCGCTCGAGCTGCTTGGTCGCTTCCTCGTAGTTGCCGATCCGATAGTAGGCCCAGCCGAGGGAGTCGACGATGTAGCCGTCGTCCGGACGCTGCTGCACGGCCTTCTTGATCATTTCCATTCCCTCGTCCAGGTTCACGCCCTGGTCGATCCAGGAATAGCCAAGATAGTTCAGCACGTGCGGCTGATCGGGGAACAGCTCGAGCGCCTTCTTGAGATCGGCTTCCGCCTTCGGCCACTGCTTTGACCGCTCGTAGCAGATGCCGCGGAAATAGAAGAGCACCCAGTTCGCTTTTTCGGGATTGGGAACGCCCGCGACGCCCTTCGAATATACATTGGCGCATTCCGAAAATTTCTTGTGCCCGCGCAGGACGTTTCCGAGCGCCATGATGGTTTCCATGTCATCAGGACGCTGCTTGATAAGCCCTTCGAGGTGCTTTTGCGCTTCGTCAGCGCGGTCGAGGCTATCGAGGTTTGCGGCCATTTGAATGGCCGCATTGCGGTGCAGCGGCGAATTTGCCGGTACACGCCCGTAGACCTTGATCGCCAGCTCCGGCTTCTTGAGCGATTCATAAAGATCCGCAAGCGACAGCAGCGCCAATGGATGACCCGGCACAAGGAAGAGCGACAGTTGCAGATAAACGAGACCGAGGTCTTCTCCGCCGCGGCGTCCGAGCGAGGCGCCGAGCCCGTACAAAGCCTCGCCGGCTCCGGCCTGCGCGTTCGACACAAGCTGCGGCAGCTTTTCGCCAGCCCTGAGCTTACCCATCGCCTCGAGGACAAGGGGATGACGCGGCAGCGACTTGTCGAACGTCTCGAAAATCGTCAATGCTTCTTTCGGCGAGCGGTTGCGCGAGACCCAGCTGCCATAGGCCTCAACCACGCGCAGCGCGGTCGCGTCGAGCTTGTAGGCGTGCTCGAGGCGCTTGCCGGCTTCCTTCTGGTTACCCGCGAGATCGTAGATCATGCCCGCGTGCAGATCTTTGAAGATTGCGTACCATTCAGGCCCGGCAAGACGGTCGATCGCGGCTACTGCGCCCTTGGAATCGCTGCCGCCATACATGCTCCATGCCGTCAGCAATGTCGCAGTGAGATCGGTGATCGGTCCGCGGACGGATTGGGCAAGATCGCGGCGCGCCGCCGGATATTGCTTGCGTTTGAGTGCGTGCACACCGAGCACGAGCCGCGCGACACGATCGTTCTTGTCAACCTGAACGACGCGATCGGCATATTTGACGGCTTCATCCACCTCACCGTCCACAAGGAACGAGAGGAACGCGCGGTCGAGCAGCTCACTGTTGCCCGGGTCACGTTTGAGCGCCGCCCGGTAATAGGCCGCAGCTGCCCCGGCGTCGCGTTGCTGGCCGGCATGACGGGCTGCGAGATAGTTGCCCGACGCCGAGATGCTGCCGAGTTGCGGTGGACTCGACGCCTGCGCGGCAAGCTTGACGGGTGCTGCCGCGAGAATGGCGGCAAGCGCGCTGCCGGCAATGCAGCGGGCGAGGCTCGAAGACGTCACGGGCTAGTGCTCCAATGAGGCGGCCGGTCGCTGATTGCGCGCGAACCGCAATGTTGCGCTGAGAATGGCCTTTTTGTGCCGCTCCTGCAAGAACAGGCCGGGCGGCACCGACGAAATCAGCATGAAAGCCATGATGTGGCGTTATCGTGACGGTGCCAGCGGGACACAATCACATCTTTCCCGGTACTACGCCGGCTATAGGGAACCGGCTGGCCGCGACTCAGCAGGCCGCTGCCGGATTTACATGTTCGGGTAGTTCGGCCCGCCGCCGCCTTCGGGAGGAACCCAGGTGATGTTCTGGTTGGGATCCTTGATGTCGCACGTTTTGCAGTGGACGCAGTTCTGCGCGTTGATCACGAATTTCGGCGACCCTGCTTCTTCCACCCATTCATAAACGCCGGCCGGGCAATAGCGCGCCGAAGGGCCGGCGAACACGTCATGCTCGGACTTCTTTTGCAGGCCGGGGTCGGCAACGTGCAAGTGAACCGGCTGATCTTCCTCATGATTGGTATTCGACAGGAATACCGACGACAGGCGGTCGAAGGTCAGTTTGCCATCCGGCTTAGGATAGACAATCGGGCTGCACTCCGATGCCGGTTTGAGGGAGGCGTAGTCGGGCTTGCCGTGCTTTAGCGTACCGAACAGCGAAAATCCGAACAGGGTGTTCGTCCACATATCAAAGCCGCCGAGACCGGTCCCGAGCGTGGTGCCGAAGCGCGTGAGGAGCGGCTTGACGTTGCGCACCTTCCACAAATCCTTGCCGACAGGGGACGCACGCCAAGCATCCTCGTAGCCCGGCAGCTCGTCGTGCGCGCGGCCGGCCTTGAGCGCTTCGGCACAAGCTTCGGCCGCGAGCATTCCCGACATCATCGCATTGTGCGCGCCTTTGATCCGCGGCACGTTCACAAAACCGGCGGCACAGCCGATGAGCGCGCCACCGGGAAAAATGAGCTTCGGCACAGACTGAAAGCCGCCCTGCGTGATCACGCGCGCGCCATAGGCGATGCGCTTACCACCATCGAAGGTGTCACGCACAAGCGGATGGGTCTTGAAGCGCTGAAATTCCTCGAACGGCGCGAGATACGGATTTTCATAATTGAGCGGGACGACGAAGCCGACTGAAACCAGGTTGTCGTCATAGTGGTAGATAAACGACCCGCCGCTGATCGAGGTGCCAAGCGGCCAACCGAAGGAGTGCTGCGTCAGACCCGGCCTGTGCTTCTCCGGCGCTACCTGCCAGATTTCCTTGAGGCCAATGCCGAATTTCGGAACATCGCTGTCTTTCGCGAGATTGAAACGGTGCAGGAGCGTCTTGGTCAGGCTGCCGCGCGCGCCCTCGGCGAATAGTGTGTATTTCGCGCGTAGCTCCATGCCGCGGGTGAAACTGTCCTTGTGCTCGCCGCCTTTCGCAACGCCCATATCGCCCGTCGCGATGCCGACTACCGTACCGTCCTGGCCGAACAGAACTTCCGCCGCAGCAAAGCCTGGATAAATCTCCACACCGAGCGCCTCAGCCTTGGCCGCGAGATATTTGCAGACGAGGCCGAGCGAACCGATGAAACAGCCGTGATTGCTCATCAGGGGCGGTGCGAACACGAGCGGAAAACGGATCGCACTCTTTTCGGTGAGCCAGTAGAAACGGTCCTCGGTCACTTCGGTCTTGAGAGGCTTCTCGGGATCGCCTCGCCATTCGGGCAGCAGGCGGTCAAGCGCCGAAGGATCGAGCACGACTCCGGACAGAATATGCGCACCGACTTCGGAGCCCTTCTCCACCACGACGACCGAAATATCGGCGCTGATCTGTTTGAGACGGATGGCGGCCGCCAGCCCGGCGGGCCCGGCGCCGACGATCACCACGTCAAATTCCATCGCCTCTCGTGCAGGCAACTCGGCCATGAATTTCTCCCAGGGCATTCTCTACTTTTGCACATGGGGCGGCAATCGCGTGGCCTCCATGCTAATGTGCATAAATGGTCCCCGGTCACGAAAAATCGGTGCGCGATCTATTTGAATTCTATGTCGATGCGGGCGCTGACGCGCTCCTCGGCGAGCAGGCGGTCGATCGATTTGCGACAGAAGACGCGGGTTTGGCAGCGCGCACGCCTGTTCCGGCCACCGCGCGCGCCGAACCGGCGACAAGAGCCCCCTCACCGCTCGCACCACCCGCCCCCGACGAAGCGACCATGGCTGCGCGCGACGCCGCGAAGCGTGCGGCAACGCTCGAGGAACTGCGCGCTGTGCTCGACAAGTTCGACGGTTGCGCCCTCAAGGCGACCGCGACCCAGCTGGTCTTCGCCGATGGCAATCCGCAGGCGCGACTGATGTTTGTCGGCGAAGCGCCGGGACGCGACGAAGACATCGAGGGCCTGCCTTTCGTCGGCCGGTCCGGCAAATTGCTCGACCGGATGCTGGCGGCGATC
>DASSYU010000059.1:0-6992 GCA_035703125.1 Pseudolabrys sp.
GCTCGATTTGGTGAGAATCCCCAATCTACGCGCGCGGCGACGGGCTCCCACTTACTGCGGCACGGTCATGAGCTCGAGGATGTGGCCGTTCAGGTCTTTGAAATAGACGCCGCGGCCGCCGTTCCAGTCGTTGAGCTTGCCGTCGTCTAGGCTCCAGGGGGCGCTGCCATATGCGAGCTCAGCCTGCTTGATGCGCTCGAATATCGAATCGAACTCGGCATCGCTAACATGGAAGGCGTAGTGGTGACTGTCGAACGAGGCATCATCGTCGAACAAGAACGTCAAGCTGTCGTTCACCCGAACCGGTGCGAAATGGCCGCTTGGTGCATCAAACGGCAAGCCGAAGATGTCGGCGAAGAACCGGGCGGCGGCCACCTTGTCACGCGCCGGCACGATGGTGTGGTTCAGGACGATGGCCATGGCATGCCTCTGTTGCGGGTACGGTTGATAATACCTGAGTGCATCAACTACCTCGTCCGGGGACAATAAGTGACTTTGGCAGCTAAAATTCCCTGTTCCTGCGCCAAATTTCCCTGTTCTGCCAAAATAATTCCCTGCTCTGTTACGCAGGGAATTTCGCTGCAAGCCTCTGAATTTTTTCGCGTATGTCAGCTTTCAAATCGCAGCAACCGGGCTGATTTGACGAAATTCCCTGTTCTTTTCCCTGTTAGCAGGGAATTCGCTAAACAGAGACGGGTTCGAGATCGACTGCGTGCGCCACCACGCAGTCGCCTGATCTCTAGAAATCCAGAGACTGGCGATTTCAGGCCGCGGTTGGCGGCCTTTCTTGTCGGCGAGCTACTCCCCGTCTGGCCTCCGGTAGCACTCGCGGCCTTTTTCGGCCGCCGGTCTCCGCACCGAAAAATCCCGTTCCTGCGGGCTGGTGCGCTCCCGACTGGCTTGCGACTGGGTTGATCGAATTTTCGGAATTAGGGTTGCGGCTAAACCCTGCTTTGCGGCCTAATGGCCGCCCTGGGTGGTTGTGAGGGCCTTGTAAGCCTGCTCGTCCAACAGCGTGTTGAGTTCGGTGGCATCGGCAACCTTCATCTTGAATAGCCATCCATCACCAGTCGGTTCGGCAT
This sequence comes from Pseudolabrys sp., assembly GCA_035703125.1. Lineage (GTDB taxonomy): Bacteria > Pseudomonadota > Alphaproteobacteria > Rhizobiales > Xanthobacteraceae > Pseudolabrys. Next base: position 1,083 of record DASSYU010000059.1, read on the forward strand.
TGACCAGCTCGGGTTCGGTTGTGAGTTTGTCGTTCACGCTCAAGACCTCGCCTCCGACTGGCGCATAGACCTCGGACGCTGCCTTCACTGATTCCACAGTGGCTGCAATCGCGCCCTTGCTGAGTTTCGTGCCGGCGCTCGGCAGTTCGACAAAGACAAGATCGCCAAGACGTTCTTGCGCGTATGGTGTAATTCCGACAGTTGCAACATCATCGCCATCGAGGCGGAGCCATTCGTGATCTTTTGTGTATTTCAGCATGCGTTTGCACCCTTCTGAGGCAAGCGAAGGCTTTTGCAATGTGTCGGCATGAACGGCAGCCTTGAAACAGTGAGGAGGAGCCGCTTGCCGCGCACCTCTGTGAATAGTTGCGTGTTGGGCACGGCTGCCTCGCGTGAAACATAGCCCATGCTGATCGGGGCGTTTAAACTCAGACCGAACCCGCCTGAGGTCACGATGCCGACCGGGGTGGTCGCGTTCGCTGCACGGAAGAGCAACGCGCCGCGACGCACTGGCGCCCGGCCCTCCGGTCGCAGTCCGACGCGTCGACGGGCAGCACCAGTTGCGAGTTGTCCGAGGACCACCTCTGCGCCGGCAAAACCACTGGCTCGCTCGCCGCCGATACGACGTGCCTTCGGAATTGTCCAATCTAACGCTGCTTCGACTGGTGTCGTTGTCTCATCAAGATCGGAACCGTATAGGCAGAACCCCGCTTCGAGTCGCAGGCTGTCGCGCGCGCCGAGGCCGATCGGCGCCACCGCGGGATTACGCAGCAGCGCTTCGCAAAAAACTTCAGCCACCTGGGCCGGTACGCTAATCTCGAAGCCGTCCTCGCCGGTATATCCTGATCGAGACACGATGCAGGCCTCGCCGAGCAGCGTAATGGTCCTGACATCCATGAATGTCATGATGCGCAGCTCGGGCGCAAATGCAGCGAGCGCGGCCTCCGCCATTGGTCCCTGCAATGCGACGAGCGCACGATCGACCAAAGGTTCGACCAAACAAGAATCTGATAGACCCACGCGCAGATGAGCCTCGTCGGCTGTTTTGCGCGCCGCATTGACCACCATCATCAGATGATCGCCCTGGTTCGACACCATGAGATCGTCAAGCACGCCGCCGGCGGCATTGGTAAACAGTGTGTAGCGCTGCCGGCCCACAGCAAGGCCCAGAATATCGCCGGGTACCAACGTTTCGAGCGCCCGCGCTGCGTCCTCGATACGGCCGGAGCGCGGACGGAGCGCGATCTGGCCCATATGCGAAACATCGAACAGCCCGACGGCGGCGCGGGTGTGCAAGTGCTCTTTGATGATTCCAGAGGAATATTGGAGAGGCATGTCATAGCCCGCGAACGACACCATGCGCGCACCGAGTCGCACGTGCAGGCCGTGGAGTGGTGTACGGCTAAGCTCTGTTGTGGCTTGCGGCTCCGGCATTTGCCGCTCTTGCCTCGCGTCAGCTGTTGGTAGCAGTTTTGACTTGATCGCAGAGTTTCAATTCACGCGCGGCTTTGACCTCATCGAGCCGCTTGACCGGCGTCTCGTGTGGAGCCCCTTTAACCAGCGCAGGATCGTTTACCGCCTCTTTTGCGATAGCTTGCATCGCTTCGATGAAGGCATCGAGCGTCGGCTTGGCTTCAGTCTCGGTCGGCTCGATCATCAGTGCCTCCGGCACAATCAGCGGAAAATAATTAGTTGGCGGGTGAAAGCCGTAGTCGAGCAGCCGCTTGCTCACGTCGAGCGCGCGTACGCCTGTGCCATCGATCGCACCACGGCAGACGAATTCGTGCATGTTGGGACGGTCAAACGGTACGGCAAATGTATCACGCAGCTTGACGCGCAGGTAATTGGCGTTAAGAACCGCGTGCTCGGAATTTTTGCGCAGTCCCTCCGCGCCCTGCTGGCGGATATAAGCGTAAGCGCGCACCAACATGCCAAAATTGCCGTAGAAGGTGGACACTTGGCCGATCGATTCGGCCGGCATCGCGGAGACATAGCGTGCGCCATTTGCATCGCGCATGTATTCGACCACCGGCCCTGGCAGGAACTCCTTGAGCCGCGCCGACACTCCAATCGGACCGGAACCTGGGCCGCCGCCACCGTGCGGGGTGGAGAAAGTCTTGTGCAGATTGTAGTGCATCACGTCGAAACCGAGATCGCCCGGGCGCGCAATGCCGGCGAGTGCGTTCATGTTGGCGCCGTCGCCATAAACGAGACCGCCGCACGCATGCGCCAGCCGTACCACCTCTCCAATGTGCTCCTCGAACAACCCGAGTGTGTTGGGGTTGGTGATCATGATGCCGGCAACAGTGTCGTCGCAGGCGGCGCGCACTGCCTCAAGGTCGACATTGCCACGTGCGTCTGACGGTAGTTCGACTGCGGTGAAGCCTGCCATGGTGGTTGACGCCGGATTGGTGCCATGGGCGGAGTCGGGGATGAGAATGCGCGTGCGCTTCATATCTCCGCGTTTGCGGTGGTAAGCGCGCATCATCAGAAGGCCAGTAAATTCGCCTTGCGCACCGGCCGCAGGTTGCAGAGATACACTGGCAAAGCCACCGATCTCGGCGAGCCATTGCTGAAGCTCGAACATCAGTGCGAGGTTGCCCTGCACGGTGTCGGGGTCCTGCAACGGATGTGACTCCGCAAATCCGGGTAACCGCGCGATTTGCTCGTTGATCTTCGGATTGAACTTCATGGTGCAGGAGCCAAGCGGATAGAACCCGCTATCGACGCCGAAATTTCGTTGCGAGAGCAAGAGATAGTGCCGCGCCACGTCAAGCTGCGACAGCTCCGGTAGGCCACAATCGGTGCGCAACTCAGCTGCGGGTAGAGGTGCCTCGGGCACGTCGAGCGCAGGCAAAGTGACGCCGCACCGACCGGACACGCTGCGTTCATAGACAGTGGGAATTTTATGGCCGATCATTTTGCGACCTCACCAAGTGCCGCTACTAGCCGATCGATGCTAGCGCGCGTGTTGACCTCCGTCACCGCGACCAGCATGTGGTCTTTTAGATGTGGGTCGTCGCGGCCAAGATCGTAGCCGCCGATAATGCCGTGCTGTTTCCGTAAGTGTGCATTGACCTCACTGACCGGAGCAGGAAGCCGCACCACAAACTCTTTAAAGAACGGCTTCATTGGGGCCTGCGGGTTGATCTCAAACCCTTTAAGCTTGCCGATTTCGACCGCCGCGTAATGGCTCTTATGAAAGCAAAGCTCGGCTGCCTGCTTGAGCCCGCGCTTGCCCATGGTTGAGAGATAAGTGGCGGCGGCGAGCGCGCAGAGGGCGGAATTGGTGCAGATGTTGCTCGTTGCCCTCGCGCGGCGGATATGCTGCTCGCGCGTGGCCAACGTCAGCACATAGCCGCGCCGGTCGTTGGCATCGACCGTTTCGCCGACGAGATGGCCGGACAGCCGCCGCACCTGCGCCATCCGCGCTGCAAAAATGCCGAGGTGGGGCCCTCCAAAGGAGGGCGGAATCCCAAGGCATTGCCCGTCGGCAACCACCACGTCGGCGCCGAAGGCGCCCGGCGGCCGGAGCAGGCCAAGCGAGATCGGATCCGTTAAAACGATGAGCAAAGCGCCAGCATGGTGGACCGCCTCGGCGAGACCCTCAATCGGCTCGCACTGACCGAAGAAGTTGGGGTTCTGGATGACCAGCGCAGCGGTGTTCTGATCGAGTAACCGCTTGAGCTGCTCGAGATCGGCCGCACCGTCTTCATCCCCAACAATGGTCGCAGCTTGCGTCCCACGTAGATAAGTCCTGACTACGGCCCGGTATTGCGGGTGAACGGCCGGTGACAGCACGATCTTGCTGCGTTTGCCGGCTGCCACGTTTAGCGCAAGCAACGCTGCCTCCGCCAACGCAGTCGCGCCGTCATAGTGGCTAGCGTTACTGACGTCCATGTCTGTGAGCCGGCAGATCATGCTCTGGTACTCAAACAGCGCCTGCAGCATGCCTTGGCTCACCTCCGCTTGGTACTGCGTGTAAGAGGTGTAGAACTCACCGCGCGATAGCACGTAGTCCACGATTGCCGGCCGGAAATGATGGTAGGTACCGGCGCCGAGGAACGACAAATGGGGGTCGATTTCAAAGTTGCGCGCGACGAGTGCCTGCATCTCGCGCATGATCTCGAGTTCAGAGGCAGCCGGGGGGAGCTTCAGAGCCGGGAAGCGGACTTGCGTTGGCACGTCGGTGAACAAGTCCGCCGTACGGGCGACACCAATCGCGGCTAGCATTTCACTTCGTTCCAGCTCGGTGTGCGGCACGTAGCTCATCGGTATCAATCCTCGCTCTTTGCTGGTGCGTCTTGGTCCAGGGGGAGGCCAGTTCAGCGGCCGGTGTCCTTTCGTCAGACCTACTGCGGCACGGTCATGACTTCGAGTATGTGGCCGTTCGGGTCTTTGAAATAGACGCCGCGGCCACCGTTCCAGTCGTTGAGCTTGCCGTCATCGAGGCTCCAGGGGGCGCTGCCGTATGCGAGCCCCGCCTGCTTGATGCGCTCGAAGATGGAGTCGAACTCGGCATCGTTAACGTGGAAGGCGTAGTGGTGACTGCCGAACGAGACCTCGTCGTCGAACAGGAACGTCAAGCTGTCGTTCACCCGAACCGGCGCGAAATGGCCGTTTCTCGCATCGAATGGCAAGCCGAAGATGCTAGCGAAGAACCGGGCGGCGGCTACTTTGTCACGCGCCGGCACGATGGTGTGGTTCAGGACGATGGTCATATCACGCCTCTATCGCGGGCATTACGGCACCCACTCTAACGACCTGTTTCGCACGAAATAGGAGTTTTCGGGGCGGAAAGCCATTGACCGTCTTTCAGAGACCAGTTCGAGATGACTGGCTGGTAGGCACGCAGTTTGATCCCTCTCAGCTCCACCACGCAGTCGCCTGATCTCTAGATATCCAGAGACTTGCGACTTCAGACCGCGGTTGGCGGCCTTTCTTGTCGGCGATTCTCTCTGCATCTGGTCTCCGGTAGCACTCGCGGCCGTTTTTGGGGGCCCGTCTCCGCACCTAGAAATCCCGTTCCTGCGGCTGGCTCGTCGATATTGATCACGTCGGTTGCTCCCGCTGGGTTGCCTGGAAATTTCGGACTTAGGGTCGAGGCAATCCGAGCCGCTCATACTGTCGCGACCATTCGACCGGTGCATCGCGCAGGTTGGCGATGCCGATGCCACGGGGGAGGCGACCTTCCACAGCGGCTTTGACGAGACCCGGAGCGATGAAGGCCATTGAGATGGTCATATTGACGTGCCGAACGCTACATTTCTGGCGCTTGGCAATGTCCTCGGCCGTCTTGCCCGAGCAGACAACGTCGAGCCACGCACGGCCACGCGCAATCGATCTGAGCAATGCCGCGCGCCGCTCGACTTTGATCGGACGCACCTGCTGCCGTGCGACACAAAGCGGCAGCAGAATCTCGCGCGGCTTCTTTGCCGGCGACTTGCACCAGGGAATCAACAGCGAGGGACCTTTCTCTTGATCGAGGGGTCCGGCGGCATCGGTTTCAGGTTCATTTGCCGTCTTCAGCCAAACAGCCAGTTGATTGTTGCGAACTTCAACGCGGAGGACATTCACTAAAACGATATTCTGATCAGATGCGTCCTCTTGGCTGGCGGAGCGTGCTCGCTTGCCAAGATGCTCCGCCACCGCCTTGGTCACGGTCCTTTCGATCTCGGCGGCAGGAACGCGGATGATTGCCCCGTTGGGCGGCTTAGCTATTCCCCGCAGATAAGGCTGTGAGACATAGTAGCGATAACGAACGCCATACTTTGTTGCGTGCGTTGGCACCATACGGTGACCGGCTGCATCAAAGAGCAGGCCGCGCAGCAAAGCCGCCGTTTTGCTTCGCCGCGTTACCTGATGCGATCGCTGCTCGGTCAGTTTGGCCTGCACCGCCTCAAAGAGTTC
>DASSYU010000073.1:0-4277 GCA_035703125.1 Pseudolabrys sp.
CATGACCAGCAAATAGACATAGACAAAGCGCCGCGCCGCGCCGACTTCAATATTGGACAGAATCCATGCGCCCAGAATGGCGCCAAGCACGCCGGTAATTCCAAGGCGCGCCATAAGGCGCCAGTCAACATTGCGGTGGTAGATGTGGGACGCCGCCGACGCGCTGGTCGTGAAAATTTCGGCAGTGTGGACGAGCGCACTTGTATGCGCAGGCGGCAGGCCGATCGCCAGCAAGGCTGTATTCGAAAGGACCCCAAAGGCCATGCCAAGGGCGCCGTCGACCAGCTGCGCGCCAAACCCGACGGCAAAGAACAACCACCAGGTGTCCAAGAAAATTGCCCCTCCTGAGCCGGCAATGCCGGTTTTACCACCGCCGCTCAGCCTATCAGGCTTTCAGTCGCCAATCGCCGCGATACGAAACTCGACAATATCAGGAAGGTTCCGCAGATAAGAGAATAGCCTGTCGGTGTCGCGAGCGGCTACACCGCGACTTTGGTGAGGAAGGTCTCGACTTCGCTGCGCAGGTTTGCTGCCACATCTTCCACGGATTTCGAGGCGGCGAGTACGGTCTGGGCCGATTGTTGGGTTCCTGCGGTGGCGTCAGCCACGTCGCTCAATGCCGCGACGATGAGCGTCGTGCCATCGGCAGCACTTGTGACATTCTGCGAAATCTCACCTGTCGCGGCACTCTGTTGCTGGACCGCCGCGGCGACAGCGGATGTGTGGTTATCGATCTCCTGCATGCGGTTGGCAATCCGCCGGATCGCGTCCACGGCCTTGGCGGTTGAACCCTGCACTTCGAGAATTTGGCTGGCGATATCCTCGGTCGCCCTCGCGGTCTGCACGGCGAGTGATTTCACCTCGGAAGCGACCACCGCAAAGCCGCGACCCGCTTCGCCAGCGCGCGCCGCCTCGATCGTGGCGTTCAGGGCAAGCAGATTTGTCTGCGCGGCGATATTTTGAATAAGCTTGGTGACGTCGCCGATCTTCTGCGCACCTTGGGCGAGCGCGGCAATATCCTGGTTTGTCGCCTGCGCTTCGCCGACCGCGACCCGCACCACGTCATTCGTCTGGTTGAGACGGTGTGCGATTTCCACGATGGACCTTGACAATTCGTCGGCCGCGACTGCCGCGGTCTTGACGTTGGTCGAGGCCTCGTTTGACGTCTGCACTGCGCTTCCCGCGCGTTGCGACGTCTGGTCAGATGCATTGAACAGGTTGGCCGCCGTCGAGCGCATGACACTCGCGCTCCTCGCCACGCTTTGCAGCAGGCTTTCTGCGTGATTGCGGAATACCGAAATCGCGCTTTCGATTGCGGCGCGGCGGCCCTCCTGCTGTTGCATCGCGTCGCGCTGCAGCTCGGTTTGCCGGCGCTCGGTGATATCCTCGTGCGTGCCGATCCAGCCGCCACCTTTCATCGGATGATTGGTCACCAGCAGGAGGCGCCCGCCCTTGGACTTTACCTCGTGCACGATGGTGCGCCCTTCTCCGACTGCAGTCAGAAATTCCTTTCTGTACTGCTGCGGATCCCGCGAAAACGTGCCCTTGGCGACCCGCTTCTCCAGCACCTCGGAAAGCGTGGCTCCCGTCTTAACGTCGGCCGGCGTCAGCTCGTACATATTGTAATATTGCGAATTGCAGACGACCAACCGCTCCGAAGCGTCGAACATACACAGCCCTTGGGCCATGCTGTTGATGGCAGTGCGCATCTGCTCGTTTTCCCGATTTTGATATCGGGTGAAGATGGCGCGGGTCACGCCCATCGCAAATTGAGCAGCAATCGCGGCGACGAGCGCTGTGAGGAATGTTTCAGAAAGGGCGGGGATGACTGCCGGCGCCCAGCCGGGGGCAAAGACAGCCAGCGCGCCAAAGCTGCCCGCAAACACGGCGAGCCCGACAAGCATGACCAGCCATGAGGCGCGCCGGGGGGTGAGTGAGAAAAGCATCGCCCGCACGATATGTCTCCGGACTTTTTTTGCGGTTAATGCCGGTTAGCAAATCGTTAATACCGTCGGGTTTGCCTTTGGTTGCGGCCAAATCCCAAGGGTTGCGCCGCCGCGGCTAAGAGGCGCAGCAACCTGCACGCTCTGCTAGACTTACTTCCCATCGGTGGAGGCCTTGACCATGCACCAAACGAAATCGACTCGCCGCCGGTTTCTGCTCAACACCGGTATCCTTGCCGCCGGATGGGAGCTTTCCAGCGCGGGCGCTGTGCTGACGCAAGAACTTGCGCCCACGCCCGCCTGCCACGATGGCGATGAACCGACAATCCGTCAGACCGAGGGACCGTTCTTCAAGCCGAAATCTCCGGAGCGCAGCGACCTCCGCGAGCCCGGCGCTGGCGGCCGGCCGTTCGAACTTTCCGGCTTTGTGCTGACAAGGCGCTGCCGTCCGCTTCGCGGCGCCGTGGTCGATCTCTGGCATGCGGACGACAAGGGCGAATACGACAATACCGGTTTCCGATATCGCGGCCATATCACCACCGGGCCCGACGGCGCTTTTCGTTTCCGTACCATCGCGCCGGCGGCCTATCCCGGCCGCACACGACATTATCACGTCAAGGTTCAGGCGCCGGGAAGCCGCCTGCTCACCACGCAACTCTATTTTCCCGACGAACCGGCGAACCGGCGCGATGGCCTCTTTCAGCAAGCATTGCTGATGCGGGTCGCGAACACCGGCGAGGGTCCCGCCGGTCAGTTCGATTTCGTGCTCGATATTCGTTAGAGCAAGGGTTGCTTCGCGCCGCGCTCTCGGCCACAAGGCGCGGCATGCTCATCATTGACGATCTCACGGTCCGCATTGCCGGACGCAAGCTGCTGGAAGGCGCCTCCGCGCGCGTTCCGACCCGCGCGCGGGTCGGCCTGGTCGGGCGCAACGGCACCGGCAAGACCACTTTGTTCGGCGTCATTGCCGGCGATATCCCGGCTGAGCAAGGCCACGTCGACATCCCGCCGCGCTGGCGCATCGGACGGCTGGCGCAGGAAGCCCCGGACGGACCGGACAGCCTGCTCGAGGTCGTGCTGAGGGCGCATCGCGAGCGCACGGAGCTGCTGGCTGAAGCGGAAACCGCGCATGACCCGCACCGCATCGCGGAGATCCAGACGCGCCTGGCCGACATCGGCGCGCACGCGGCCCCTGCCCGCGCGGCATCGATCCTCGCCGGACTTGGTTTCTCCACCGCCGACCAGCAGCGGCCCTGCTCGGAATTTTCGGGCGGCTGGCGCATGCGCGTCGCGCTCGCGGCAACTTTGTTCGCCGAGCCCGATCTGCTGCTGCTCGACGAGCCGACCAACTATCTCGACCTCGAAGGCACGCTCTGGCTGCAGGACCACCTGGCCCGCTATCCGGCGACGTTGATCGTCATCAGCCACGACCGCGACCTGCTCGACACCGCGGTCGGCTCGATCCTGTCACTCGAGGCGCGCAAGCTTGCGCTCTATCGCGGCGGCTATTCGGCCTTCGAGCGCCAGCGCAGCGAACGCATGCTGCTCGACCAAAAAATGATCAAGAAGCAGGAGGCGCAACGCAAGCACCTGCAGGCCTTCGTCGACCGCTTCCGCGCCAAGGCGACCAAGGCGCGGCAGGCGCAATCGCGCCTGAAGATGCTGGCAAAGCTCGAGCCGATCACCGCGCTGGTGACCGAGGATGTGCGGCCGATCCACATTCCCGCGCCGGACAAGCTTTTGTCGCCGCCGATCATCGCCACGGACGACGTCGAGGTCGGCTACGAGCCCGGACGTCCGGTGCTCTCGGGCCTGTCGCTGCGCATCGACAATGACGACCGCATCGCGCTGCTCGGCGCCAACGGCAACGGCAAGTCGACGCTCGTCAAGCTGCTCGCCGGGAGGCTGGCGCCGGAGCACGGCATCGTCACGCGCGCCTCCGCCCTCAAGGTCGCCTACTTCGCGCAGCACCAGCTCGACGAGCTCGAGCCCGATGCTTCCCCCTACGATCACGTGCGCCGGCTGATGTCGGATGCGCCGGAAGCGAAAGTGCGCGCCCGCGTCGGCGCCATCGGTTTTCCCGGGCTTGCCGGCAATACCAAGGTCGAGAAGCTGTCAGGCGGCGAGAAGGCGCGGCTCCTGCTCGGGCTTGCCACCTTCAGCGCGCCGCACCTTGTGATCCTCGACGAGCCGACCAACCATCTCGACATCGACAGCCGCGCGGCGCTGATCGAGGCCATCAACGATTTTCCCGGCGCGGTCATCCTGGTCTCGCATGACCGCTATCTGCTCGAGGCCTGCGCCGACCGGCTCTGGCTGGTGCAGGGCGGAACG
>DASSYU010000078.1:0-3024 GCA_035703125.1 Pseudolabrys sp.
ACTGAAAAGCAGGTGCGTACGGGGCTCGCGCCGCAATTGACGCTTGAGGGCGCAATACTGCGCGGCGGCGGCTTCAAGCCGATTGCCGGCGGCTCGGTCTCACAGATTGCTTACGTGACGCTCAGGGGCGGTGCTGAGCCAGGCAAACCGCACGAAATCGAATTCAAAGACGGCAATCCGCCGGATGCCCACGCTGACCGCGCGCTCGCCAAGCTCAAGGAGCTGGCAGCGATCTTCGACGACGAGACCAAGCCCTATCTCTCGCTTGTGCACCCGATGTGGAAGACGCATTACGGCGACTACGATCACCTCGCGCGCGTCAAGGAATGGTCGCTCGCCGGCGGCGTGGAAGAGGACCTGCCCTTTTCATGAGCGCCGCCCGCACCATCCCCGATCATGTGCGCGGTGTCCAGATTGACGCCGCCAATCCGGAAGTCTCCGCCTTCGTCTCGGCCAATGCCGGCTCAGGCAAGACCTATGTGCTGGCGCAGCGCGTGATCAATCTGCTGCTGCGCGGCGTCGATCCGGCCAAGATTCTCTGCATAACCTTCACCAAAACCGCGGCCGCCAACATGGCGAATGAGGTTTTCAAGCGACTGGCGGCGTGGACCGCTCTCGACGATGCCGCGCTGGACGAACAGATCAGGCTCAGCACGGGCAAAACATCGAGCGCCGGAGAACGGGCGCGGGCACGGCGGCTGTTTGCCTCGGCGCTCGAGACACCGGGCGGACTGAAGGTGCAAACCATCCACGCCTTCTGCACGCGGCTGCTGCACCAGTTCCCGTTCGAAGCCAATGTCGCCGCGCGTTTTACCGTCCTTGACGAGCCATCGACCGCGCAATTGCTCAATCAGTTGACCCTCGAGGTCCTGCTGCAGGGGGCCGCCGAGCCGGAGGGGCCGCTCGGCAAGGCGCTCGGCACCGCCATTGTCGTAGCCGCCGATATCACCTTCAAGGAGGTGATCGGCGACGCCATCAAGGCGCGCGACGCAATCGGCGCCTGGATCGCCCAAGCCGGCAACATTGGTCAGGCAATCGCGCAATTGTCGAAGACCTTTGGGATTGCGCCCGACGATAGCCTTGAACAAGTCGAGCAGGACTTTTTCTCAGCTTCGCTCATTCCGGAAGGCGACTGGCCGGCGCTGATTGAGATTCTTTCGCAAGGCGCAAAATCCGACAGGAACAACATCGATGCGCTCACAGCCGCGCGCGCGGCATCCGGCCGTGACCGTATCGATCACTATCTGCGCATCTTCTGCACTGCCGAGCTTTCCCCTCGGAAAAGCCTGCTCACCAGGGCGCTTGCCGACCGGCATCCCGAATGGCTTGAGCGATTGCTGGCCGAACAGAAACGTATCTGCACGCTGCTTGAGCGCGAGCGCGCGCTTAATGCCCGCGAGCGAACACGCGCGCTCGTCACCATCGCCAAGGAAGTGATCGACCGCTACCAGACGGAAAAGGAGCGGCGCGCGCTGCTCGACTACGATGACCTGATCGACCGCACGCTGGCACTGTTCAAGAACGTTTCAGCCGCCTGGGTACTCTACAAGCTCGACCTCGGCATCGACCACATCCTGATCGACGAGGCGCAGGACACCAGTCCGAAGCAGTGGGAGATCATTAAAACTATGGCGGCCGAATTCACGCCCGGCGGCAGCCGGCCCAACACCCGGCGCACGCTGTTCGCGGTCGGCGACGAAAAACAGTCGATCTTTTCGTTCCAGGGTGCGGCGCCCGAGGCCTTCGACGTGATGCGGCGGCTGTTCGCGCAGCAATTCGATACGCCCGACCTGGGCTGGAAATTCCTGCGCTTTCACCACTCGTTCCGTTCCGGCGCCGCGGTGCTCGGCTCTGTCGATCAAGTGTTCGGCGGGCGCGAAGTCTACGAAAGCGTCACCACCGACGTGGCCGGAATTCCAAAACACGAATCGCTGCCCGACGCCGCGCCCGGTCTGGTCGAGCTGTGGCCGCTGGTCGAGCCGGCCGAGAAAAAGGAGATCGAAGGCTGGGATGCACCCTTCGACACGGAGAGCGAAAAAAGCCCGCGCGTGTTGCTGGCGCAAAAAATCGCCAGGCATGTGAAGCTGTGGTGCGCGAACCGGCTGGCCGCGCGCGACGTGCTGGTGCTGGTACGCCAACGCGGACCGCTCTTTGAGGCGATTATCCGCGCTTTGAAAAATGAGAGCGTGCCGGTCGCAGGTGCCGACCGGCTGATCCTGACCGAGCATATCGCGGTGATGGACTTGATGGCGCTCGCCGACTGTCTTCTGCTGCCCAACGATGATCTTGCGCTCGCCAGCGTGCTCAAGAGCCCGCTGTTCGGTCTCACCGAGGACCAGCTGTTTGAGCTTGCCTGGAATCGCAAAGGGTCCTTGCGTGGAAGTTTGCGCGCTCACGCAACCGATGTGCTGTTCGGCGCCATCAACGTAGAGCTCGACAAACTCGCCGGGGCGGCGCGCAGGCTTTCACCCTTCGCGTTTTTTGCCGATGTCCTTGGCCCGCGCCGGGGCCGCAAGAAGTTCCTTGCCCGGCTCGGACCGGAAGCCCATGACGCGCTCGACGAATTTCTCAACCTCGCGCTCGATTATGAGGCGCGCGAGACAGCATCGCTGCAGGGCTTCCTCGCGTGGCTGCGTGCGGCGCAGAGCGAGGTGCGGCGCGACATGGAGATGGCGCGCGACGAGGTGCGCGTGATGACTGTGCACGGCGCCAAGGGCCTCGAGGCCAACACCGTGATCCTTGCCGACACCACAACCGAGCCGAAGGGCGCCCATCCGCCCAAGCTGCTGACGCTGTCCAACGGTGCGATCATTTGGGCCAAGCGCAAGCAGGACGACACCAGCACGATGGAGGATTCGCGTGCCGCTGCCGAGCGTGCCGCGATCAACGAATACCGGCGGCTGCTATACGTGGCAATGACGCGTGCAGCCGAGCGGCTGGTGGTGTGCGGGTCGAAAGGCCCGAACAAGATTCCCGACGGCTGCTGGTACCAGCTCGTGGAGGACGCGCTGCGCGGCGATTGCG
>DASSYU010000095.1:0-3329 GCA_035703125.1 Pseudolabrys sp.
CCGCCTCCACCGCTTGTCATCAACCAAAATCTCTATCCAAAGCTCGCATTCGATCCAACGAAGTTCGAACCGATTATCGTGATGGCACAGGTGCCAAACGCGCTGCTGGTCAATCCTGACAAGATCAAGGCATCAAGCCTGACCGAGCTGATCCATTTTTTGCAGAAGAATCCCGGCAAGATCACCTCCGCCACGCAAGGCAATGGCACAACCTCGCATCTAACGTCCGAGCTTTTCTCGATGATGGCAAACGTGAAGCTCAATCACATTCCTTATCGGGGCTCGGCACCTGCGCTGCAAGGCCTTCTCGCCGGCGACGTCGATTTGATGTTCGACAATCTCGGTGTTTCGCTGCCGCTGGTCCAGGCAGGCAAGCTCCGGTTGCTTGCGGTTGCGTCACGCGAACGTCTTCCGGCACTGCCGAACGTGCCGACGATTGCGGAGGCTCTGCCTGGGTTCGAAGCGGTCGCCTGGTATGGGATCGTGGCGCCGCCTAACACGCCAAAGAATGTCGTTAACAAGATCAATACCGACGTAAACGAAGCCCTGAATGAGCCGGAAATGCGTGACCATTTGAAGAAACTTTCTGCGGAAGTTTTCGGCGGCTCTGCCGAGAAGACAGCCAAATACATGAGCGAGGAAGTCATCCGGTGGGGCAGCGTGATCAAGGCCGCGAACATCAAACTGCAATGATTTGCGCCGCCCTACAGGTGCCTTTCCGCCAACAGGCGGGCGATGGCCGCGCGCAGTTCGGGAATACCCTTGCCGTCGTGGGAGGAGGTCGCGAGAACCGTCGGAAATGCGGCCGGCCGCTTGGCGAGCGCGGCCTCTACTGCGGCAATGCGGCCTGCAAGATCGGCGGGCTCTTCTTCATCGCATTTGGTTAAGACGATCTGATGGCTCACCGCCGCCTGGCTGAGGGCGTCGAGTGCCGGGTCGTCTGTCGATTTGAGTCCATGCCGTGCATCCACCAGGACATAGACCCGGGCGAGGTTGCTTCGCCCGCGCAGAAAGGCATCGATCAATTCCGTCCAGGCCGCGACCTTGGTTTTTGCCGCGGCGGCATAGCCGTAACCGGGCATGTCCACAACGTAGAGACGGTCGCCGCCATTGAAGAATATAACCTCCTGCGTGCGACCAGGTGTGCGCGAGATGCGGGCAAGGTTTTTGCGGCCAGTGAGCGCATTGATCAGGCTGGACTTGCCGACGTTCGAGCGGCCGGCGAAGGCGATTTCGACGCCCTTCATGGGCGGTAGCGAGGCGGGCGAGCCCGCCGCGGCAACAAACTGCCAGTCGCCGGCAAAAAGCTTGCGGCCGGTCTCGATTTCCGCGCGGGTGAACTGGTCGGACCCCATTGGCGCCGGCCATGACTGGTGAATGATTGTCGACTTTATTCCTGCGGCGTCTTCTTAACGAACATGGTCTTGATATTATCGAACAATTCGATCTTCGCCCCGTGCTTGCGCATGATCACACTCTGCTGCACGACCGACAGCAGATTGTTCCAGGCCCAGTAGATCACGAGGCCAGCTGGGAAGCTTGCCAGCATGAACGTGAACAACAGCGGCATCCAGTTGAAGATCATTGCCTGCGTCGGATCGGGTGGCGCCGGGTTGAGCTTCATCTGAACCCACATCGTGATGCCCATGATGATGGGCCAGATGCCCATATGCAGGAATGGTCCGAACAAGGGCAATATCGTCGGGTCGACTGGAATGAGTCCGAACAGATTGAAGATATTGGTTGGGTCCTGCGCCGAAAGGTCGTGGATCCATCCGAAAAACGGCGCGTGCCGCATCTCGATGGTGACGAACAAGACCTTGTACAGCGCGAAAAAGACCGGGATCTGGATCACGATCGGCAGGCAGCCGCCCAGCGGATTGATCTTTTCCCGCTTGTACAGCTCCATCAATTCCTGCTGCTGCTTGGCCTTGTCGTTGGCATAACGTTCGCGCAAAGCCATCATTTGCGGCTGCACGGCCTTCATCTTCGCCATTGATGCGTACGCCTTGTTGGCGAGGGGGAAGAAGATGACCTTGACCAGTACGGTGACCATCAGAATCGCGAGGCCGAAATTGCCGAGGAGACGGAAGAAGAAATCCATCGCCAGGAACATCGGTTTGGTTATGAAGTAGAACCAACCCCAATCGATCAGCAGGTCGAAGTGGTTGAGGCCGAGCGCTTTGTTGTACCCGCCGATGCCGACGAATGGAAAATTGATGCCGACAATCGACACTTCCTTGGCGCCGGCAAACAGCCGTGCATTGGCGGAACCGGTTGCGCCCGGGCCGATTGTCTGTGCATCGAGCAAATAGTCGGTCTGAAATGTCCTGACCGTGCCGAGCATGCTGGTCGAGAAGCGTGCCTTCAGGCGCGCGCTTGTGTCCGGCAGCAAGGTGGCGGCCCAATATTTGTCGGTGATGCCGAGCCAGCCGTTGGCGACGTCCCAACTGACGGATTTTTTGTCCTCGATGTTTTTGTAGGTGAATTCCTGCAGGCCAGACTCTCCGAGCACGCCGATGAGGCCTTCATGCAGGACGTAGTATCCGGCGGTCGGTGGGATTCCGTGACGCGAGATCAAAGCGTAAGGAAATAGAGTAACCGGGCTTTCGCCCTTGTTGCTGACGTCATCTTTGATCGTGAACAGATACTTATCGTCGACCGAAATGGTACGGCGGAATTCGAGTCCTTCGCCGTTGTCGTAGGTCAAAGTCACGGGGCGACCGACGCCAAGCCCTCCGGAGCCTGCCTGCTTCCAGACGGTTTCGGAGGTCGGCAGCTTGACGTTCGCTCCGGCGGCGCCCGTCCAGCCGAACTCCGCATAGAACGGATCACCGGTGCCCGAAGGGGACAGCAAAACAATCGGCGGAGATTTCGGGTCAGTCGTCTCGCGGAATTTGACCAGCGCCAGATCGTCGATGCGCCCGCCTTTCAGGGCAATCGTGCCCTGCAGTGTGTCGGTCGCAATGGGTACGCGAGGCGAGCTCGCCAGCGCCGCCCGACGATCGATGGCTGATGAAGGTGCGGTTGCCTGGCCAGGCACTTGCGACTGCCCTTGCGGCTGCGCCGGCTTGGGCTGATCGGGCGTCGGCACATTCTGCTTCTGCTGCTGCGCTTGCAGCTGCAACTGTTCCTGCCGCGCCTTTTCCTGCGGGACGGCAAAGAAATACTGCCAGCCAAGCAGCACGAGTGCGGACAGCACAATGGCAAGAATGGTGTTCTTGTTATCGGTCATTGAAATTCCGTTTGCCGTTGTGCCCCGCGTGAACTCGCCGCAATGCGCCTTCGAAGTCCTGTGTCATGCGCTCGAACGGCAGATTGAGCGCCGC
>DASSYU010000108.1:0-4140 GCA_035703125.1 Pseudolabrys sp.
CCGCGACACGATCGTCGGCGAGGGTACCAAGATCGACAACCTGGTTCAGGTAGGCCACAATGTGAGCATCGGCAGACATTGCGTTATCGTCGCTCAGACCGGAATTTCTGGCAGTTCGACTCTTGAGGATTTTGTTGTGCTTGGCGCGCGTGTTGGCCTGAACACCAACATCACAATCGGCGAAGGTGCGCAGATTGCGGGTGTCAGCGTGGTCCATGGCGATGTGCCGGCTGGCGCGCGATGGGGCGGAACGCCTGCAAAGCCCCTGAAGCAGTGGTTCCGCGAAATGATGGTACTCGAACGGCTCGCGCGCCAGAAGGACGACGCAGACGCGGGCGACAAATGAGACGCTCGTCATGAACAAACCTGTAACCCAACTTGAGGCGATGGACATCGCAGTAGTGCTCAAGCTGCTGCCGCATCGCTATCCGTTTCTCATGGTGGATCGGATAATCGACATCCGCGGCGACGAGCACGGCATCGGTATCAAGAACGTGACAATCAACGAGCCGCATTTTCAGGGTCACTTTCCGGATAATCCCGTGTTCCCCGGTGTGCTCATGATCGAGGGCATGGCCCAAACGGCGGGTGCGCTCTGCATAGCGGCGACGGGAGCGCAGCCGACTTCCGTCTTTTTTCTCACCATCGACAAGGCAAAATTCCGCAAGCCGGTGAGGCCCGGCGACACCATCGAGTATCACATGGACCGAATTACGCGGCGTAAGTCGATGTGGTGGTATCGCGGTGAAGCAAAAGTGGCCGGTCAGGTCGTCGCCGAGGCCCAGGTCGGGGCCATGCTGTCCGACGCATGAGCGCGCATATGATCGATCCCTCGGCACGGATCGAAGCCGGGGCCACGATC
The DNA here is from genome assembly GCA_035703125.1 of Pseudolabrys sp. Classification (GTDB taxonomy): domain Bacteria; phylum Pseudomonadota; class Alphaproteobacteria; order Rhizobiales; family Xanthobacteraceae; genus Pseudolabrys. The sequence continues at coordinate 863 of DASSYU010000108.1, forward strand.
GGAAAAGACGTGCTTATCGGTCCGTACTGCACGATCGGCGCACACGTGAGTGTTGCCGACGGCTGCCGCCTGATTGCTCACGTCAATCTGACCGGTCACACCACGATAGGGCCGCGAACGGTCATTTACCCGTTTGCGTCACTCGGGTCTCCACCGCAGTCGTTTACCTATCGAGGAGGGCCGACGCGATTGATTGTGGGTGCAGATTGCGACATCCGCGAAAACGTAACAATGAGCACGGGCACCGAAGATGATCGCGGCGTTACGGAAGTTGGCGACCGGTGTTTCTTCATGGTGGGCTCGCATGTCGGGCATGATTGCAAGGTCGGCAACCACGTCGTTTTCGCCAACAACACGGTTCTCGGCGGCCACGTGACGATCGGCGATCATGCTGTTTTTGGCGGCGGCGTGGCGGTTCGCCAGTTTGTCCGCATCGGCGAAGGCGCAATGATCGTTGGCCTGAGCGGCGTGCGTGCCGATGTCATTCCATTCGGCATGGCGCACGGTCCACTGGCTGATCTGATTGGACTCAATGTGATCGGTATGCGCCGGGGCGGTGCGGCAAAGGCGGACGTCCAGCGCGTTCGCTCGGCGTATCAGGCCCTGTTCTTTGGCGAAGGAGAGTTTCGCACGCGCGTCGATCGGGTTGCCGGCGAATATTCCAGCGATCCGCTGGTTGGCAAAATTATCGATTTCGTCCGTTCGGCCAAGCGGCCGTTGACGATGGCCATCAAGCGTAACGAGGCGGACGGGGAGACATGAACAACGCCACAGCCGTTTGTCAGGACGGCCCACTCGCGCTGATTTGCGGTGGCGGCACGTTGCCTCTGGCGGTGGCGGATGCGGCTGCGAAGCGCGGGCGTGATCTTCTGCTGTTTGCGGTTTCCGGCCATGCCGAGCCCGCAATGGTTGTGCGCTATCCTCATCATTGGCTGCGCGTAGGGCAATTTGGGGCATTTACGCGACTTGCCAGGGCCGCAGGCTGTCGTGATGTCGTGTGGATTGGCGGGCTGGTGAGGCCGAGCCTGTGGTCGCTTCGTCCCGATCTTTTGGCCATAAAATCTTTGCCGAAGATTATTCGTGCCTATCGTGGTGGGGACAACCACCTGCTGACCGGCTTAAGCGCGCTGTTTGAAGAACAGGGCTTCCACCTCGTCGGGGCACATGAGGTGGCGCCCGAGATCCTGGTGCCGGAAGGAGCCCTCGGTCGCGTCGATGCCTCTGAGAGGGACCGGGAGGACATTGCGTTTGGTTTTGCATATTTGCAGGCGAGCGGTGCTTTCGACATCGGGCAAGCCGCTGTGGTGGCCGGAAAGCGCATATTGGCGGTGGAGGCTGCGGAAGGCACAGATCAAATGCTGGCTCGGGTTGCCGAGTTGCGTGCAAACGGGCGCATTGGCGTTCCTGCCGGTGTGGGCGTGCTGGTAAAGGCGCCGAAACCCGGTCAAGACCAGCGATTTGACTTGCCGTCGATTGGTCCGCGGACAGTAAATGGCGTTGCCCGCGCCGGACTGGCAGGCATTGCGGTTGTATCCGGCGAGACCGTTATTGCCGATGCGGAAAGCGTCGTGCGCGACGCGGACCGTGCCGGAATATTTGTGGTTGGCGTGCCGTTCGGAACGAAAACATGAACCCGCATGTGTTTCTGGTCGCCGGCGAGGAATCCGGCGATCGGTTGGGCGCGGCGCTGATTTCGGCGATCCGGGAACGCACGCAAGGGAAGGCGCACTTCTCGGGTGTCGGCGGCGCGCATATGGCGGCCGAAGGCGTTCCGAGCCTGTTTCCCCTTGGAGATCTTGCGATCGTCGGATTTTCTTCGATCCCGGCGATGCTTTCAAAAATCCTGCGGCGCATACGGCAAGCCGCCGATGCCGTCATCGCGGCAAAACCGGACGTTCTGGTTATCATCGATAGCCCGGAATTCACCCATCGCGTGGCGCGCCGCGTGCGCGAACGCGCCCCAGGTATTCCCATCGTCGATTATGTTTGTCCCTCGGTCTGGGCGTGGCGTCCAGGCAGGGCGCGGGCGATGCGGGCCTATGTCGATCACGTGCTGGCTCTTCTTCCGTTTGAGCCCAAAGCAATGAACGATCTCGGTGGACCTCCATGCACATTTGTAGGACACCCCCTGAGCGAACGGCTGGTTGATCTGAGGCCAAATGAGCTTGAAGCCCGGGTACGGCGAGCGGATCCTCCTCTGGTTCTCGTTTTGCCCGGAAGCCGCACCGGCGAAATTCGGCGCATGACGCCGGTATTCGGCTCGGCGATCGCCCTTGTCGCGAAACAATACGGCCCGTTCGAAGCGGTCGTGCCGGCCGTGCCGCGGCTTGCCGATACCGTACGGGCAGCCGTCGCGGCGTGGCGCATTCCGGCGCGCGTCACAACCGATCCAGACGAGAAGCACGAGGCGTTCCGGACGGCGCGGGCGGCGCTGACGAAATCGGGGACGTCGACACTCGAATTGGCGCTTGCCGGCGTCCCGATGGTCGCCGCGTACAAAGTATCGCTGCTCGAGGCAATGGTTGGCAGTATTGTAATTCATGCTCCGTCGGCGATCCTTGCCAACCTTGTGCTCGGGAAAAACGTCGTTCCGGAATTTCTTCAGCACGATTGCACAGCTGAAAGGCTCGCTGCGGCACTGGTGCCGCTGCTTCAAGACACGGTGGAGCGCCGCAGGCAAATTGAAGCCTTCAGCCAATTGGACGATACAATGGAAATAGGAAAGGCGAAGCCGAGCGTGCACGCCGCGTCGGTGGTCCTCGAGATGGTCGGAAGTAGAAGTGAATCGCGACAGCAAGCGGCGGCTTTACCACAGCCCCACGCTTAGCTTGCCGCCCAACCCGGTTGGGCGTATGTGATTGTAAGAAACCGGATTCCAGCCCTTGACCCTTTCACCCCGCGCATCAATCACGGCCGTCCACGGCTATTTGCCGCCGGACCTGCTGACCAATAGCGAGCTTGCGCGGATGGTCGACACCAGCGATGCGTGGATCACCGAACGTACGGGGATCAAGGAGCGTCATATTCTCAAAGGTGAAGGTCTCGGAACCTCGCATATGGCTGCGGAAGCGGTGCGTGGCCTGTTGCAAAAAACGGGGACAAAACCCGGGGAGATCGACCTTCTTATTTGCGCAACGACGACCCCGGACATGCAATTCCCGTCGACCGCAAACATGATTTGCGACATGGTTGGGCTTTGCAACATCGGTAGTTTTGATGTTCAGGCCGCGTGCTCGGGCTTTCTTTACTCGCTGACGATTGCGACGCAATTTATCGCC
>DASSYU010000131.1:0-2439 GCA_035703125.1 Pseudolabrys sp.
AAGATCTCCGACGACAAACTCAAGGGCTACGTCCTCGATCTGCGCAACAATCCAGGCGGCCTGCTCGATCAGGCAATTTCAGTCTCCGACGCTTTCCTGCAAAAGGGCGAGATCGTGTCGACGCGCGGACGTAACGCCGAAGAGACGCAGCGCTTCAACGCACGCACGGGCGATCTCACGAAGAACAAGCCGCTGATCGTCCTGATCAATGGCGGCTCGGCTTCTGCCTCCGAAATCGTCGCTGGCGCTTTGCAAGATCATAAGCGGGCGACGGTGATTGGCACCCGCTCCTTCGGCAAAGGTTCGGTGCAGACCATCATTCCGCTTGGCTCGGGCAATGGCGCCTTGCGGCTGACGACGGCGCGCTACTTCACGCCGTCGGGACGGTCGATCCAGGCGAAGGGAATTTCGCCCGATATCGAAGTGCTGCAGGACGTGCCGGAGGATCTCAAGGCGAAGACCGACACCAAAGGTGAAGCATCTCTGCGCGGCCACCTGAAGGGCGATGCCGGCAAGGAGCAAACGGGCTCGCAGTCCTACATTCCGCCTGACGCCAAGAACGACAAGGCACTCCATATGGCCTTCGATCTTCTGCGCGGGACACAGGTGAACTCGGCATTCCCACCCAACGCCAAGAACCCCGTCCCGAACTGACCGGACCTCGATTTTTGAATGTGACGGGGCGGCCGAAAGGCCGCCCCGATCGTTTAAGCCGCGCACGACAACGCGTCACAGTGTGGATTCCTTGCGTGGTAGACTCGCGCGATGATTCGCAAGGATCTGCCGCCGTGGCCCCCGACGATCTGAACGCACCGCTCGGCCTGGGCAAGGGAAAACGTCTACCGAAACTGCCCGTCAGCCCGTCACAAATGTTGGCCGGGGCGCTTGGCCTGTCAGGCCTGGTGGTGGTGGGGTGGGCAACATTCGTTCATGACCCGCTCGGAGGCCAGCCGGTCGCGGTTGTGGCGACCAAGCTGACTTTGCCGACGCAGACCGAACAAAATGGCAGCGCCAATCAACCTCCTGCGCACGGGGCCGCTGCCAATGCGCCTGACGCTGCAAAAGCTGTAGAGCCGCCCCCGCCGGGATCGAAGACGGTCACCATTATCGACGGGTCCAGCGGGGCCCGGCAGCAGGTCCTCATCCCTGACAACAGTGCGAACGCCAGCAAGCCACTGCTCGATTCCAAGCTGCTGGAGGCAACACGGCACGGCGCGATTCCGAAAATCGGACCGGACGGTATGCGCCCGTCGGTGCGTTACGCGCAGCCGCGTGATCTTCCGCCGGATAAAAAGGATGCCCCGCTTGTCGCGATCGTTATCGGCGGCCTTGGAATCAGCGCATCAGGCACGGCCGATGCATTCACCAAGATGGCCGTCGCCCGTGACATTCGCACTGGCGCCCTACGGCGCCGATCTTGAGAAACTCGCCGAACGCGGGCGGGCGGGCAAACATGAAGTCCTGCTGCAAGTGCCGATGGAGCCTTTCGACTATCCGGATAACGATCCGGGACCGCAAACGCTGCTGACGTCGTTGACGCCGGAACAGAATATCGACCGGCTCCATTGGCTGATGAGCCGATTTCAAGGCTATGTTGGGTTGATCAGCTTTATGGGCGCGCGCTTTACCGCCTCGGAACAGAGCCTCTCGCCGGTCCTGCGCGATATCGCCAAACGCGGATTGATTTACGTCGATGAAGGATCATCTTCGCGCAGCATTGCAAGTCAGTTGGCCGGCATGCAGAATCTGCCGTTTTCCAAGGCCGATATCGTGCTCGATACCGTACCGACCACCGCGGAAATCAACCATGCGCTTGCACGCCTCGAGATGAAAGCGCGCGACAGCGGCAGCGCTGTCGGCTATGCAACCGCAAAACCGGGCACCATTGCGCGCATTGCCGAATGGATAAAAAAAGCGGAATCGAAAGGCATTATATTGGTGCCGATCACGATGGTGGCGATCAAGGCCAAGTCATCGTAACGTTATTTTGCCGCTGCAGCATCGCGCGGGCATAATAACGAGCGTCCAGATGCCGTCTCATAAATCGCTGCCTTATCGCCCTTGCGCCGGGATGACGGTGCTCAACCGTGCCGGCCTTGTCTTCATCGGCCGGCGAACCGATGGGCCCGAGCATGTCGATGCCACGCACGTCTGGCAGATGCCGCAGGGTGGGATCGATGAAGACGAAGACCCATACAAGGCTGCACTACGCGAGCTATACGAGGAAACTAGCATCCGCTCCGTGCAGAAGCTCGGAGAGATCGCCGAATGGCTGACCTACGATCTCCCCAGCGACGTTGCAAAAAAGGCGTGGGGTGGAAAATATCGCGGTCAGAAACAGAAATGGTACGCGTTGCGCTTTACCGGCAAGGACAGCGAGATCAACATCACCGATCCCGGTGGCGGTCACAAACCGGAGTTCGTCGAATGGCGATGGGT
>DASSYU010000233.1:0-2108 GCA_035703125.1 Pseudolabrys sp.
TTGCGACGAAGCTTGGGGCCGGCGGATTCGAGTTTCCTGGCCCTTGGGGCTTGTCGGTGTCGCGCAACATCACCTCGAGCAAGACCAAGGGCATCGGCGCCTGGACCGATGACGAGATCAAGCGCTCGATCACCGCCGGCGAGAGCAAGGACGGCAGCAAGCTCAAGCCGCCGATGGGGTATCACTATTACGCGACAGTCACCCCGGGCGACCTTGATGCCATCGTCGCCTATCTGCGCACGGTGCCGGCGGTCGAATAGAGGCCTTTACCCTGAGGGTGGGAAAGGCGGCCACGGCCTTCATTTGGGCCCGAGAGAGGCCTATATCCCGCCCATTCGGACGTGTGCCATGCCCGGCCCTGGCACAAGCCCTGTGCCGGGCATCTACGTCCTGTTTTAAGTCGTGGACGGACGGGACATAGGCGTGCGAAAGCACGCCGTTCTTCGAACGGCTATGCCCGGCCATGACGGGATGAGACTTCAGGAATCGAGCCAATGCGCCCCGTGTGTCTGATTGCCGCCCTGTTTGCCGCAGGCCTTTCTGCAAGCGCCGTCGCCCAGGAGCGGCGCGTGCCGACGCAAACGGAATTGCGCCTGTCCTATGCGCCGGTGGTGCAGCACGTGGCGCCTGCGGTGGTGAACGTCTACGCCGCGAAAGTGGTGCAGAACCGCAATCCGCTTTTGGATGATCCGATCTTCCGCAGATTCTTCGGCGTGCCGGGCGGCCCCGGCGGCAACCAGGTGCAACGCTCGCTCGGCTCAGGCGTCATCGTCGACGCCAGCGGTCTGATCGTGACGAACAACCATGTCATCGAGGGCGCCGACGAGGTGAAGGTCTCGCTCGCCGACAAGCGCGAGTTCGAGGCGTCACTGGTGCTCAAGGACCCGCGCACCGACCTTGCGATCCTGCGGGTCAAGGACGCCCGCGAGCGGTTTCCGGTGCTCGACTTCGCCGATTCCGATGCACTGCAGGTCGGCGACGTCGTGCTTGCGATCGGTAATCCGTTCGGTGTCGGACAAACGGTGACCCACGGCATCGTCTCGGCGCTGGCGCGCACGCAGGTCGGCGTCAGCGACTATCAGTTTTTCATCCAGACGGATGCCGCGATCAACCCGGGAAATTCGGGCGGCGCGCTAGTCGACATGACGGGCAAGCTCGTCGGCATCAACACCGCTATTTTTTCGCGCTCGGGCGGCTCGCAGGGTGTCGGCTTCGCTATTCCCGCCAACATGGTAAAGGTGGTGGTGGCGTCCGCCAAGACCGGCGGCAAGGCGGTGGCGCGGCCATGGCTCGGCGCCAAATTGCAGGCTGTAACAGCTGACATCGCCGACAGCATGGGACTCAAACGCCCGTCCGGCGCGCTGATCGCGAATGTTGCGCCGGGCAGTCCGGCGGCGCGCGCCTCGCTCAAGCCGGGCGACCTCATCGTGTCGGTCGATGGTCAGAATGTCGAGGATCCCAATGCCTTCGACTATCGCTTTGCGACCAAGCCGCTTGGCGGCACCGCGCGGCTTGGCATCGTGCGGGGCGGACGCGAGCAGGCTGTGACGGTCGCGCTGCAAATTGCTCCTGAAATGCCGCGCGAGGAGATCGTGATCCGCTCGCGCTCGCCGTTTTCGGGTGTGAAGATCGCCAATCTTTCGCCGGCGCTCATCGACGAGCTGCAGGTGCGCAATGCTGAAGAGGGCGTGGTCGTCGTCGACGTGGATAACGGGTCCTATGCCAGCAATCTTGGCTTCCAGCGCGGCGACGTGATCCAGGAGGTCAATGGCGAGCGCATCAGCAGAACCCACGATCTTGAGCGCCTGAGCAAGACGCAAAACCGCGCCTGGCGCATCGTGATCGTTCGCAACGGGCAGAAAATCTCCGCCGTCTTCGGCGGATGAGGGAGTGACGGTCCGATGGCTGTCCGGCCCAAAACCAGCGGTCCCAGTCTCTTTGCGGCCGCGGGCCTCGATAAGGACGCGCCGAGACCGCTCGCCGACAAGCTCAGGCCGCAGAAACTCGAAGAGGTGGTCGGGCAGGATCATCTGCTTGGGCCGGACGGCGCGCTGACCCGCATGTTGGCGACGCGATCGCTCGGTTCGCTCGTGTTCTGGGGACCACCG
>DASSYU010000551.1:0-2033 GCA_035703125.1 Pseudolabrys sp.
GGCGCCGAGCGGTATCGGGATCGCGACGTCGTGCAGAGCGAACCGCTCTCTGCCGAACAGGCTGCGGCGGAAGCGGCAGAAACTGCAGCGGCCGACCACGGATTTACGGAACCGGCGCAGGACCAATTTGCGCAAACGCCTCATTACGTTGCTGAGCCGGAAACCGCCCAGTCCGAATTTGCGGCCGAGGCGCAAGAACATCAGGCAGCCGAAAGTCCCTCGGTCAATGACACCGCTTCGCCGGCTGACGCGCCGCTCGAGACCATCGCGGAAGGCGAGCAACCGTCCGCCGCCGCCGAAGGCGCCCTCACCGCCGACACGGCCCCTGAAGAGACGCCACTGCATTCCGACTCCCCGGCCGTCGACGCGGCGGAAAACGGCAACGGCGAGGAGCATCCCGACGACGAGGCGGTTGAATCGGTCGGCGGCGCCGATGCCCTCGAAGAAGTACAGGAGCGACTTCCGCGATTCCGGCGCCAGTACAAGATTCAGGAAGTGATCAAGCGCCGGCAGGTGATGCTGGTGCAGGTCGTCAAGGAAGAGCGCGGCACCAAAGGCGCAGCGCTGACGACGTATCTCTCGCTCGCAGGCCGTTATTCGGTGCTGATGCCGAACACCGCGCGCGGCGGCGGGATTTCCCGCAAGATCACATCGGCCGAAGATCGCATGCGGCTGAAGGAAATCTCGCAGGAACTCGAAGTCCCCGAGGGCATGGGCGTGATCTTGCGCACCGCGGGCGCAAGCCGCACCAAGACCGAGGTTAAACGCGACTTTGAATACCTGTTGCGCCTCTGGGAGACGGTCCGCGATCTCACACTAAAATCGACCGCGCCGAAGCTGGTCTACGAGGAAGGTTCGCTCACCAAGCGGTCGATCCGCGACCTTTACGGCAAGGACATCGAGGAAATCATCGTCTCCGGCGAGGAAGGCTACAAGGAAGCGCGCGAGTTCATGCGCATGCTGATGCCGAGTCACGCCAAGAACGTAAAACAGTACAAGGATACGCAACCGCTGTTCACGCGCTATGGCATCGAAAGCCAGCTCGACGCCATGTTCTCGCCGGTCGTCCAGTTGCGTTCCGGCGGTTACATCGTGATCAACCAGGCCGAAGCCCTAGTTGCGATCGACGTTAACTCGGGCCGCGCGACGCGCGAGCACCACATCGAGGACACCGCGCTCAAGACCAATTGCGAAGCGGCGGACGAAATCGCACGGCAACTGCGCCTGCGCGATCTCGCCGGTCTCATCGTCATCGACTTCATCGACATGGATGAGGGCCGCAACAACCGTACGGTCGAGCGTCGCCTGAAGGAGGCGCTCAAGCATGACCGTGCGCGAATCCAGGTCGGCCGCATTTCGCATTTCGGTCTGCTCGAGATGTCGCGCCAGCGCATCCGTACATCTGTGCTGGAAAGCTCGACCGAAAAATGCCCGGTGTGCGGCGGCAGCGGCCACGTGCGCTCGGTGTCGTCGGTAGCGCTGCAACTGCTGCGCGCCGTCGAGGAGATGCTGATCAAGGGCGCAACGCACAATCTGATCGTTCGCACGCGCGCAGAAGTCGCACTTTACGTTCTTAACCACAAACGTGCCCATCTGCGCGTGCTTGAGGAGCGTTTCCGTATCACCATCACGGTGTCAGCCGACCCGGCGGTGACCGGGCAGCAATCCTACGTCATCGATCGCGGCGAACAGGTGCACACCCCCGAGGCAGCGCGCAATCTTGCCGCCCAGCAGCCACAGATTCCGGCATCGGCAGACGAAGCCGAAGAAGACTTCGTCACAACGGATGAGCAGGAAGATGGTGCCGAACTCGCAGCAGCCGAGCCGGAGGGCGAAGCCCATCGGGAAGGCGGGGAACGTGAAGGCGGTCGCAAACGCCGGCGTCGGCGTGGACGCGGCGGACGGGGACGCGGCGGCGAGCCGCGTCGCGATGCGCAAGCACTTACGCACGATACCGTCCCCGAGCATGCCATCGCGCACGAGGACCATGACGGCGGCTTGCCTGAAGAGGACGGCTCAGGACAGCAACAGTC
>DASSYU010000358.1:0-2974 GCA_035703125.1 Pseudolabrys sp.
ACTCAAGGCCCTTCCAGCTCGATTGCGTGCCACGAAACGTTTTCCAGTCAAATTCGACGTCGAGCCCTTCGGCGGCGAAGAAACCTTCCTGCATCGCGACGAAATCGTTGAGACCCATGCCCTTGGGCGCGACTTTGACCCGCTTGAGCCTCGCTGCCATCTCGAAGTCCTCCAGTTGTGCTGCTTGTTGAGATCTAATTTACCACGAGCGGCCGGGGCAGGCAGCGCTATTCAAATGAATATTGCCCATAACCGTCCCGCCCACCTGGCTTGCTCAAATGACCCAATCATTCGGTCAAATTTTAGGGAATTGCAGAATAATTCACTGTTGAAGACGGCTTACGACGGAACTCCATGAGTATCGCAAGCACGATTGCGGTTTCGGGATTGAGCGTAGCGAGCCTGCGTCTGCAGGTGGCGGCCAGCAATATCGCGAACGCGTCGTCGGATGGGCCGCTGCCGGGCACGCCCAATCCGGAGAATTTCCCTCCGGCCTATTCGGCCCTGCGGGTCAATCAGGTAGATAATTTTGGCGGCGAAACCAGCGCAACCGTGACCAATGTTCTACCGTCCACTATCGCAACATACGACCGGACCGCGCCTTACGCCGACGGCCGCGGCATGGTGGCAAGCCCGAACGTCGATCTCGCCAACGAGCTGGTGCAGGCGTTGCTCGCCAGGTTCAGCTACGCCGCCAACGCGCAGGTCATCAGCGTCGACGCGCAGATGAGCGGCGCGCTGTTCAACATCGCTGCCTGATCAAAATCTTGCGTAGCTAGTTGCTGCGTGTGGGTCGCATCGGCATGCGATGGAAGTCGAGGATCTGCTGCGCGGTCGACTGCCGGAGGCGATTGAACGACGACATCGATTGATCAATCCCCGCCATCGAGCGCCGGTATCGTTTGGCCGCAAGTGCCATGATGCTGCGCGTCGTGTCCCACGAGAGCCCGGTCGCCTTTGCCAAAACAAGCAACGATTGCGTGTTTGTCTCGCGCATGTTGCGCTCGATGATCGCAGTCGGCACGCCCGACATGACGGACAGCGCCGCGACCATCTCCTCGAACCGGTCGGCCGCTGCAAATTCTTCGAGTTTCATCGGCGTGAGCAGCCCGCCGCGGTGCAGCGATTCAGCGAGCACCTGCGCTGCGGCATAGCTGAGCGGCTGATCGTTGGCTGCTGTCCGGATGCTGTCGGACACCTGGCCGACGACTTCGGCGATATCGGCTTTCAGATATTTGCGTTCGACCTCGAGCTTCGCGCGCACCTTTTCCGAGGCGGCCGCGAGCAGTTTGTCGAACAGCTCCGGCGGCAGATCGGGGCGGGCGCCGACACAAGCGGCAAGCTGGTCGTCGCCGTGTGAGCGCCGGACCATCGTTGCAAAGCCCCTGCCGGAAAACCTGGCGCCGCCGTTCTTGGCTGTGCTCAGGACCACCTGCTGATCGCCGCGCTCGACCAGGACGTCGGTCAGAGATTCCGGCAACGACTTGCGGCGCGAAATGGCCAGCAGGTGTTCCTGATTTTTGGTCTTGGCACATTGAATCAAAGTTTCGGTGTCCAGCCGTTCCGCCTGCGTCAGCACCGGGGACGCCACCTCGATGACGTCATCACAAGCGAGCAAACGCAGGATCTTGGGAGGGGCCGTCGGCACCGGGCCAAGCCGGATCGCCAGCAGCGCCCGCGAGGATTCCTCGATCGTGGCAACAAGCCGGACGAAAACGTCGTCGATCAGATCGACCTCGTTCTCGGAATATCCATCCGAGCCGACGAGAAAGAGATCGGTGAGGTGACGCAGCATGGCCGACCGGCGCTCGTCGGCGCTGTGCGCGATCGAGCTGTCAAGCTGCTAGATGAGTTCGAGGGGAGCGCCCATAGGTCCTGGGAAACCGTTCTGGTTGGCCACGGATCTGGAATCTGCGGTTTGGTTACCGTCCATTTAGATTGTACGCGAGGTGGGATTAGGAATTCGTAAAGGCCCGGTGCCGGCGGGAGGAGGGCCGTTCTATTGCTTGAGAAGCCCGCAATATTTTTGCGGGCCGCTGTTCCAACAGCCGGACTTCATGCACGCCGACTGGCGCAGCCCGCAATTGGTCAGGCAGGTCGATATCGACGACCGGTTGAGGCTCTTTTGGCAGGCGGCGATACAAATCTTCTCTTCGCCACTGCAACACATCGGTGCGGACGAAGCCGGTGCGCTCGAGAGCAGGGCGCAAGCAGCCGAAATCACGGCCAGCGCGGCGATCCCGCGCAGCAGCCATGCATCGAGCGAATCGATCCGTTGCGTCAGGCCCGATGTCCTAGGGATGCCACCCGCCGACCGCAACTCCCGGGGTGCGTTGCTTGCCCCAGCGGCTTGCGATTGATACGTACTCTTCGATCGTCACGGCCGGGTCGTTCCGGCCATCCATGTCTTTGAATTGAATGGGCAAATGCCGAGCAAGACGCCTTTCTACATCACCACGGCGATCTCCTACCCGAACGGGCCGCCGCATATCGGTCACGCCTACGAGGCGATCGCGACCGACGCCATCGCGCGCTTCATGCGGCTCGACGGCTACGACGTCTATTTTCTCACCGGCACCGACGAACACGGTCAGAAGATGCAGCAGACCGCGGTACGCGAGGGCCTGACCGCGCGGCAACTGCGCGACCGCAACGTGCCGCGCTTCGAAGCCATGGTGAAGCTTCTAAATTGCTCGAACGACGACTTCATCCACACGACGGAAGAGCGTCACCACCGCGCGTCCATCGCCATCTGGGAAAAGATGGCGGCGGCCGGCGACATCTATCTCGACAAATATGCCGGCTGGTACTCGGTCCGTGACGAAGCGTATTACGCCGAAAGCGAGACGCATCTCAACGAGCAGAAGCAGAGGATCGCGACAAAGTCGGGGACGCCGGTCGAGTGGGTGGAGGAGGAGAGTTACTTCTTCAAGCTCTCCGCCTATCAACAGAAGCTCCTCGACCTTTACGAGCG
>DASSYU010000440.1:0-3610 GCA_035703125.1 Pseudolabrys sp.
TCCCGCGTTGCAGAAGGCCGAGATGACGGCAAACATAGAGCCCGCCGCGGCAGCCGCGCCACCAATCGCCGCGTAGTGGCCGATGTCGAGGTGCGGGATCAGCATCACGATGACGCCGGCAAAGCCGATCAGCACCGCCGACCAGCGGTAGATACGGACGCGCTCCTTCAGGATGATGGCGGCGAGCGCCACGGTGATGAGCGGCGACGCGAACGAGATCGCGGTCGCATCCGCCAGCGGAAGCCGCGTGAGCGCGGAAAAGTTGGTGAACATGCCGCCGACGCTGAGCAGGCCGCGGCCAAGCTGGCCGAGCGGCCGGCTCGTACGTACCGCGGTCGCGAGCTCGCCACGGATGGCATAAACCAGCACCACCGGCAGGATCGCGAAAGCACTGCGGAAGAACACCATCTGCCCGACCGGCGCGACGTCGCCGAGCTGGCGCACCAGCGCCGACATGAAGGCGAACAGCAGCGCGGAAATCAGCTTCAGGCCGATGGCCTTGAATGGATGCATCGCGGGCTCAACGATTCATCCATTCATACCGGCGCAGCCTCGCATTGTCACCGACGGCATCTCACTTGTCGGCTGGGCCATCAGTCAGCGCACATATACTCAACCGCTTCCAGCGCGCCGACGATAATGGGATGTCGCCAGTAACGAAGATCCGCTTTGCCGCCAAGCGATGGCTGCTCCGGCGCAAACCGAGACATCGATTCCCACTTCCCGGCGCGCCACTGGCGGACGGCGCCGCCTGCTGCCGCGACCAGGGCGATGCCACCGGCCACGTCCCAGATGTTCGGACTCTCGAAGCGAGCAACACGCAGCATACCGGCCGCGACAAACGCGCATTCGATTGCGGCGGACCCCGTCTTACGCGTTTCCCAGTTTTTGTCGCGGGCGGCAACAGTTGAGGCGCCAGCAAGACGCCGCCGCACGGCTGGATTCAGTTTCGGCGTCACATCGCTATTTTCAAAACGAAACTTGCCACCCGCGCTCGCATGATAGACGCCTGGCCGCAGCGCGTGACCGGTCGAGCACCACACGGCACCGACCACCGGCCGCCCACGCTGCAAGACACCGATCGAAGCCGCGAACATCGGAAAGCCATTGACGAAGTTGGTCGTGCCGTCAATCGGATCGACAGTCCACACACAGTCATGAGGGCGGCTCAGCCGCTCCACAATTTCCTCCCCGATCACGTCATGCTCGGGAAATCGTTCAGCGACCCTCGCGCGGATCAACGCTTCGACGCGCTGGTCAACCTCGGAAACAGGGTCGCGCCATAACGTCTTCTCCGGTGATTCTCCCTTGTAGCGGACGGTCAGCAGGCCCCCGAGCGCGGCCTGAATTTCTGCGCCGGCGAGCGTGGCAAGCTCAACTGCCGTGCGTTCAATTTCTTCGAGTTCTGAAGCTTCAGTCTTGCGGCCTTCAGTCATTTCGCGACAGCTTTTTGCGCCGGGTGCTTTACCGGAATCAGAACCTTCAGCTGGTCCTTGTCGCAGCCAACCTCCGCGACCTGCTTGGAATCGCGATTGCCGAAAGACTCATCATCAATACGATGTGCCGTATCATTCCAAACGATCTCCACTGTTTTTCCATGCCGCGTCGCAACCGGTGCGGATTCGGCATGGGGAGCATCAAGCCACTCTTCCAATTCGCGACGCCGATCAAAATCGAAGAAAACAACGTCGAGCAAACCGTCAGCCACGTCGGCCTTCCTCGCCAGCGGCAATCCAGGCCCTGTAAAGGGCAAGTTCATAACCTCAACACCGAGAAACTCGCCATTGATCGACTTGCCATCAATCTTGACCGAAAGCTCCACCGGCTTGGCTTTTTTGACAAGTTTCTCAAGCATGGAGCGGCCCTTGCGGAGGTTGTCGGCACCTTTGGGCTTCGCGCTCTTGTTGGCGGACTTCAGGAATTCGGCAAACAATCCGACACCAAAGGCCTCCAGGAAACGGGACGTGCCCCACGAAGCTTTCACGACGCCGACATCGAGCGGATGGGTCTTATCGATGCTCCAGGTTTCGACCAGTTCTTGGGGTGTTCCGGCAATGCCAAGGGAACGCGCAATGTTATTGGCCGTGCCAAGAGGCAGCAAGGCTACGGGCAATGAGCGATCGGTCAACCTGGTAAGAACTTCGGCGATAGTGCCATCGCCGCCGGCGACCACAATCAAATCAGCTTTCTTCTTAAACGCCTCTTCCAGATCGTCATCCTTGACCGACACGTAATGGGCATCGAAATCGACAAGCTTCATCGCGGCGAGGATGCGATCCTTCGTATCCTTGTCTCCGGCGCCAGGATTATGGAAGAGCGTCGCCCGCATGACACAACAACATGAGGCGCCGGGTTACGGTTCCAATTCGAACCAAAGCTACAATCCCGGCGCGCGTGGGGCCGAACGTGACGAGATGAATTCGGTTGCCCTAGAGTCGTCCGAGCAGAACCAAAATCAGCAGAATGACGATCACCAGCCCTAACCCGCCACCGCCATAGTAGCCGGTGCCGTAAAATGGCCCGCCGCCTATCCCGCTAAAGCCGCCGAGCAATACAATCACTAAAATGATCAATATGATCGTGCCGACCGACATGTCCGGGCTCCCAATAGATAAGCATGCATAGGCGCACGCGCCCGGAACAGGTTAGATGTCACGCATACCAATGCGTTGGTGCCGCAGCCAGAAACCGGCAAAATCAGCCACGTCCATCGTTCCCTGTTGCGGCCGGTTGCCACCGGGCGCGTGCCCGGGTTCAACGCGGAACAAGGGCTCCGGTTCATGACGAAATGCGAAATTCGTTGGGTAACTCGTAGTCTTCAAAATCCCGCTTGTTCGTGTCGAGGTTCTCGAGATTGAAGAACAGGCATTCCTCGTGCGTGAAATGAGGGCCGGCATGCCAGGTGGCGACGTGGAGCTTGATGACGCAGTCGCCCGGGATTCGAAACGCCGCCATTCGCGCAAGGTCGGGGCGAGCCCCATTGGTTAGATCGCTAGGCGGCGCCACCGCGATAAACCATTCCTTGCCCTGCAAAGAGCCGAGACACTGCGTGACGCGCCGATGCCGCGCCAGCTTGGAGAAAACGAGTCCGTTTTTCTTGAGCCGCATGATCCATAACCGCGGCGTACCGTTGGTCAAGGTCAGGCTGGGCTCTTCAGTGCTGGTCTCCGGATCGTAAGGATTGACGTCGAATTGCGAGCCGGCCGAGCGAGGATAAATGACTTCGCCATAGGGGGCGAACAACTGCGCGTCGAGCGGCTGTGCCGATATCGCAGTGACTGTCGGTGCACGCATAGATGAGCCGCCAGCAATAGCTGGCCAATATTCAATCACCACCGTAGAGATAACGCTACTCCACCATATGACCGGAACAATCAACTGGTCCAATCTTCCGCCGCGCCACAAACGGACATTCGCGCGTTTGGGTCTGCTCGGGTGGGAAAGGAAGCCAAAACGCGTTGCGAGGCCGAAAGAAATGGCAGCGCCTCGTGCTAAGGCGCTGCCTGTCGCATCGATTATTTGGACTTCGGGGTCGTGTCGTCCTTGTCAACACCCACTCCGGGCACTGACGTGTTGCCGGTGCGATAAAATCCAGGGCTTCGTTCCCCTG
>DASSYU010000553.1:0-5121 GCA_035703125.1 Pseudolabrys sp.
GCAAAGACCGAGCGGTTGGCGCGCATGTTTCAAGACAGGGTCGCGGCCGCGATCAATGTCAATGCCGACGACCAGGACGGAAAGATCCGGCGCCGTATACTGCAACAGATCGGCACGCCTCGCGCGGGCGATGAGCTCGTCGCGCTCAAGGCCGCCCTCAAAGGGCGCGATGTATTGGCATCGCTGTCCGCGAGGTTGCCTCTCCAGATCGGGAACCTCGCCAACGCTCAGCTTGACGAATGCAGGAATCTTATTGAAAGTGCCCCCGCGCGTGGCGGCGAGCTCTTCCTTTATGCCTTGCTGACGGTCATGAACCGAATGGCCGTACCGTGGCAGCTGATCCGGCTTGGAGTGAAAGCCGCTGGAAGCGATACGGCAGCGCGCGTTGCCGACACGCACTATGGCGTTGCGGTCAATATCGTCATGGCCGAACTCGAACGCATGGTCGCGGAATTGCGCGAAGATCTTCGAAGCGGGCAGGGCGTGGCGGTCGGCGCGCTTCTCAAGACGATCACGATTCGGCGCGAGGTTTGCGCACCGAGTTTTCGCTTCCGGTCGACAGCACCTGGGGACGCGCACTGGCGGCTCGACGCACACATAATTCCGATATCCTGCGCGTCGAAATTGGATCGATGCCGGGCCGCGTCCGGCATTTGTTGCGACCGCGGCAGGCAAAAGAAATTTGCCCATATTCCGTGCTCGACCCCAACGAAGTCGCCGAGGTCGAGGCCCTGGTCGAATTTGTCGGTATATGCAGGTACTTTGCCGGCGAACTCGCGATTAACGAGAGGCCGTTTTCGCTGCAGTGCGCCTGTGCGATAAAGCACATTGCTGTCACGATTAAACGTAATGTATTCCCTGCGGCGCTGCCCTCCAGTCGATCGCGGAATTAAGGCGCCATGACCCTTTGGTTCGTTTTCGCGCTGATGACAGCTGCGGCGATTTTCGCCGTCTTGTTGCCGCTTGGCCAGGCGGCGAATGCGCAGGCCGGCAGCGATCTTGCTGTCTATCGTGACCAGTTGGATGAAATCGAGCGCGACGGCGCTGCAGGGCTGATCGGAGCGGCGGAAGCAGATGCGGCACGGGTAGAGGTTTCCCGCCGTCTTATTGCGGCAGCCGATGCAGCGGAATTCACCCACGCGTTGCCGATCGGATCGCCGCTCCGGCGTCGCCGTGCGCTGACGGTTGGCGCGGTGGTTTTGTTGCCAAGCATCGCCGCCGCTTTTTATCTTGCACTCGGATCCCCGCAGTTGCCCGGCCAACCGCTGGCCGACCGAGTCCGTGAAGCACACCAAGGGCGTTCAATTGCAAGCCTCGTCTCGGAGGCGGAAGCGCATCTTGAACGCAACCCCGGCGACATCCGCGGTTACGAAGTATTGGCTCCCGTCTACCTGCGTGTGGGCCGCTTCGCCGACGCGGTGAGCGCGCAGCGCAAGCTGCTGACGCTCGGAGGCGAGAGCGCCGGACGGCAGTCGGATCTTGGTGAGGCGCTCGTTGCGGCGGCGAATGGCGTCGTTACTGCCGAGGCCAAATCTGTGTTCGAACGCGCAATGGCACTTGATCCGGAAGAACTCAAAGCTAGGTTCTACATCGGTCTCACGGCCGAGCAGGACGGCGACCGGGCAAAAGCGGCCGAGATATGGCGCACCATGACGAAGAATGCGCCGGCCGATGCACCGTGGGTTCCGATGGTGCGGGAAGCGCTGGCGCGCGTGGATGCACAATCTCAAAGCAGTACCGCTCCAGGTCCGACCGCCGACGATATTGCCGCCACCGGCGCCATGAGCGAGAAAGGCCGTGGCGATATGAGCCGCAATATGGTCGCTCGCCTGGCCGACCGGCTGAAAGAAAATGGAAGTGATGTCGAAGGGTGGAAACGGCTCTTGCGTGCCTATTTGGTTCTCGGCGAAAGAGAGAAGGCGATCTCTGCTGCCGATGCTGCAAAGCGGGCGCTTGCCAACGATGCCGACAAGCTCCATCGTATCGAGGATACCATCAAGAGCCTTGGATTCGAAGGCTGAGACGGAATGACACGCAAGCAACGACGTCTGGCTCTGATTGGCACAAGTATGGCCGTATTGGCGATTGCCGCGGCTCTCGTGCTGAGCGCCTTGCGGGAGTCGATCGTTTTTTTCAATTCACCCACTGATGTCGCCGAAAAACACCTTGCGCCTGGCACCCGCATGCGCATTGGCGGCCTCGTCAAGCCCGGCAGCATAGAACGCGGCGACAACTTGCTCGTACGCTTTGCGGTGACGGACGGCAAGACTGATCTCGCGGTGCGGTTTCAAGGCATCGTGCCCGACCTGTTTCGCGAAGGGCAGGGCGTGATTGCGGAAGGCAAGCTTGATTCTGGCGGCGTATTCGCAGCAGATACAGTGCTGGCCAAACATGACGAGCGCTATATGCCGCGCGAAGTTGTCGATGCGCTGAAAAAATCGGGGCACTGGCAGGAAGGCGAAGAAAAAAGTGACGGGAGCACTGCAAAATGACTCCGGAGCTTGGGCATTTCTCGTTGGTTCTGGCCTTGGCGCTTGGCCTGATCCAGTCAATCGTTCCCGTTATTGGGGTGCGCAGACGTGACGACGCGCTGATGCGCCTTGGCAACTCGACCGCACTTGCACAATTTGCCTTTGTTGCGGTTTCGTTTTCGGCGCTTACCATTTGCTACGTGACGTCTGACTTTTCAGTCGCAACCGTTTACGAAAATTCCCATTCGATGATGCCGCTGGTGTACAAGTTCACCAGCGTCTGGGGAAATCACGAGGGCTCAATGCTCTTGTGGGTTTTGATTCTCGCGCTGTTTGGCGCGTTGGTTGCGCTGTTTGGCGATAACCTTCCGGCGACACTGAAATCACATGTGCTTGCGGTGCAGTCATGGATTGCCTGCGCCTTCTATCTATTCATTTTGCTCACCTCGAATCCATTCGCGCGGCTTGCGCCGGCGCCGTTTGAGGGACGCGATCTCAACCCGATCCTGCAAGACATAGGCCTCGCCATCCATCCGCCGCTTCTTTATCTCGGCTATGTCGGGTTATCGATCGCGTTTTCCTTTGCCGTTGCCGCTTTGCTTGAGGGCCGCATCGATGCCGCGTGGGCGCGCTGGGTGCGGCCATGGACACTGGCGGCCTGGATGTCTCTCACCGTTGGCATCGCGATGGGCTCGTATTGGGCTTATTACGAACTCGGCTGGGGTGGTTTCTGGTTTTGGGATCCGGTTGAAAATGCGTCCCTGATGCCGTGGCTGGCCGGCACGGCGCTGCTGCATTCGGCCGTGGTGATGGAAAAACGGAATGCATTGAAAATCTGGACGCTGTTGTTGGCGATTGTTGCTTTTTCACTTTCTTTGATAGGCACCTTTCTCGTACGCTCAGGCGTACTTACCTCGGTCCACACTTTCGCCAGTGATCCCGCGCGCGGCGTCTTCATCCTTGCAATTTTGGTTTTTTTTATCGGTGGAGCGCTGTCGCTGTTTGCCTGGCGAGCCCCGCTCCTCAAGCAGGGCGGATTGTTTGCACCGATTTCGCGCGAAGGCGCGTTGGTCTTCAACAACCTGTTTTTGACGACAGCCTGCCTTACAGTCTTTGTCGGCACGCTTTATCCATTGGCGCTTGAGGCGGTAACGGGTACTAAGATTTCGGTTGGCGCGCCATTCTTCAATTTGACGTTCGGGCCCCTGTTTGTGCCGCTTCTGTTTGCTATGCCATTTGGCCCGCTTCTGGCGTGGAAGCGCGGCGATATTCTCGGTGTCGCGCAGCGGCTGATGGCTGCCTTTGGCGTCGGACTCGTGATGATCGCAATCGTCGCGGTGGCTGAGGGTAGTGTTTTCACTCTGGCACCGTTCGGCATCGCTCTGGCGCTGTTCATCATGATGGGGGCGGTGACTGACATTGCAGAACGCATCGGGCTGTTTCGCACGCCGCTCTCCGTTGTGCGGCAGCGCGCGGCAGGTCTTCCGCGCTCGACCTGGGGCACCGCTTTCGCGCATTTCGGGATAGCGGTGACATTGCTGGGCATTGTTAGCGTGAGCACCTGGGCGACCGAGCGAATTGTCGCAGTCAAGGTGGGGCATTCTATTTCACTTTCCGGTTTTGAGCTCACTTTCGACGGTCTTGTTCAGCGTTCTGGCGCTAATTACCGCGAGTTGGTGGGCAAGTTCACGGTGCGACAGGGCAGCGTGGCGGTCGCAACGATGGAGCCGACGAAACGCAGCTTCGCGTCACGGGAGACCACCACCACCGAGGCAGCGTTGATGACGCGCGGCTTCAGCCAACTCTATCTGTCGCTGGGCGACGTTAACAGCGACGGCTCGGTGGCCGTCAGGCTTTACTACAAGCCGATGGTTCTTCTCATCTGGATTGGCTCGATCGTCATGATGCTCGGTGGTGTGCTTTCCCTGTCAGATCGAAGGCTGCGGGTGGGCGCTCCGAAGCCGGCAGCGAAACCAGCCGTACAACCGGCGGAGTAGAACATGCGTGGCTTCGCAATGACCGCTCTGGTGTGTGCCGCTGTCGCATCAGGTAGTGCATTGGCGGTGCAGCCGAACGAAATGCTGAAAGATCAAAGACTGGAGGAGAGAGCCAGGGAATTGTCACGGGAACTGCGCTGCATGGTTTGCCAGAATCAGTCGATCGACGACTCCGAAGCGCCGCTTGCGCGCGATCTGCGTCTGCTGGTGCGCGAACGGCTCACCAAAGGTGACACCGATCAGCAAGTGCTCGATTTCCTGGTGGCCCGCTACGGCGAATTTGTCCTGCTTAAACCGCCGCTCGAAAGCAGAACGATCATACTGTGGACGCTGCCGCCGGTGGCATTGCTTGCTGGTGCTATCGGCCTGTTTTTCGCCGTGCGGCGGCGCCGAACAAGTCAACTGCAACCTGCGGCACTTAGTACTGAGGAGCGGCGCAGGCTTTCGACTTTGGTCGACGAACGTCGTCCTGAGCGTTGATTATCCGCACGAAATTCGGACTCTCGATAATCCCCACCTTACCAAAGTTTAATCCTGCCGACAGGACGCTGTAAGGGTCATCTCTCCATCTTCAGGTTCAACACAGCGCAATACGCGCCACACGAATCCCGATGGAGATTTTCAAATGAACCCGAGCGTCAATCCCGCTCCAG
>DASSYU010000582.1:0-2199 GCA_035703125.1 Pseudolabrys sp.
ACCGTGGTTTTTGTGGCAATACTCATCTGGTCGCGTGGGGTTGTCTGGCAAGCACCGAATGGCACTGACCGGGTGGTGCTCGCTGCCTTTGCTCTTTTCGTAGCCAATAAGATCTGGTTTCGCTTTTCTCTGCTTGGACCCGTCGGGATAGGCTTTTTCTTTACAGTTGCCATTCTGTTGTGCCTGGCCCTCTCGTCCGAACTCATGAAAACCGAACTGTCGCAAGCCGATGAGGGGAAAGGCGTGGCAACCGTCACAACTAAATCTTCCACCTACAAGGCGCGCGTGTTGATGGCGGGGGAACGTGGGTTGCTGACGTATATTCCGGAAGACAAAAAGGTGTTTTTCCAACGAGCGGACGAGTTAGTTCGTCGCCCGTGAAGAACCCTGATTTCAGCTTGGAACGAGCCGAAATCGGAGGATGAGCTGGACCAGGATTTGGTGCAGCAAAAGCTCCAGCCAGCGGATCAGGCGGCGGAAGTTGTAGCCGGCGGCAGCGAGGACGGCGTTGGCGGCATCTCCCTGGCGGTGCCAGAGATAATTGCGCCCCATGCGATGCTCGGATTTGAGGTGGCCGATGACCGGCTCGATGGCCGAGCGCCGGCGCAACTCGCGCTTGATCTGCGGGGTCAGCCGCCGCTTCTGACCTGAGATGAATACCCTGAACTTGTAATCGGGCGGCGCATTGTGGCCGCGATAGCCTTTGTCGCCAAGGAGGCGCTCGATGACGTTGCCGATCAGCGCCTCCATGTCCGGGATGACGTTCTCGAGCGTGTGGCCGTCATAGGGATTGCCGGGCAGCGACTTGACATGGGCGACGAACTGGCCGCCGCAGGCCGGCGCCAGCGTCGTGGCAACGGAGACCTTGACGCCGAACTCGTAGGGCCGATGCGCCTTGCCCTTGCCGATGCATTCGACCTCCGGCGCATGCAGCGAATAAACCTTCGGGCCACGTTGGCGCTGCTTCTGGTCAAGCACGCATCGCGCCAGCGCCAGCATGCGGTCGAGAGCGATCTCGTGGAGCAAGCCGACGTTGCCTTCGAGCTTGCGGGCGATGTCGCGAATGACGCGGCCAAGATAGGTTCGAAGCCTCCTCAAGGCCCGGTTGGCGCGCTTGAACTGCTTGGCGTGGGCATAGCGCTGATGCTTGATCAGCGCGAGCTTGCCGACCCGCCCATAGGACTGGCGCAGCTTGATGCCGGCCCCCTTGGCGAGCCGCACCAGGATCTCGCGCGCCCGGTTCAGAAGCCGTGCATCGGTCGGGAACATCACGTTCTTGGGCTGCACCGTGGTGTCGACGATGACGCGGTTGAGATCGGACGGCTTGATCGCCTTGGTCTTGGTGGCGACCGCAAGACTCTCCTGCAGCAGCGCCTGCAGCTTCTCCTCGCCCATGCGCTGGCGCCAGCGGGTCAGCGAGGAACGATCGAACACCAGGCGGTGCTGGAAGAACTCCTCACCGCAGAAGAACTGGTAATAGGGGTTCTCCACCCAGCGCTCGCACAGCACCTCGTCGGAGAGATCGCAGGTGTGCTTGAGGATGGCCAATCCGGCCATCAGCCGCGTCGGCAGCGGCGGCCGGCCCGGCCTGTCCTCATAGACCGCGCCGAACCGTTCTTCCAGGAACGACCAGTCGATCGTCCGCGAAAGCTTCACCAACGCATGGTTCATGTCGATGATCGCGTCCAGCCGGGAGCGCAGAAGATCGGCTTGCCCGGTATCGCGTCGTTCCTTTGGCTTCATCGTTCCCTCCGGTCCGACCGAAGGAATCACGACGCGCGATTCGATGGAATCCTCAAAAGCAAAATTGCAAGCTTTTGGGCCGTCAAAGCCCGAAAGCTTGCAATCCCAAAACCCTCTCGCCAGAAAAATCGACTCCCGCTCAATGGCTTGGGAGTTCTTCACGGACGACTATCGAGCGCCCGCGGATTTGGAGGTGGCCAATTCAACAAGAAAGCAAATAAGACCGCAGATGAAACAATACCAGGATCCCAAGATAGCTTGAAGGCGAGAAAGACGTTCGCGAGGCCAAGAAGCGCTACAACGCAAATCCACGCAATCGGCATGCGCCCAAGAAAAAAGATGAAATTGTAAGTCTGGCGCAATAGTACATTCAGGACAAAAGTGTAGACTGCAATCTTGCCGATGATCCAAAGAATATCCATTGGGACGGATCCTGTTACAATGCGAGTACAGCCC
>DASSYU010000589.1:0-2767 GCA_035703125.1 Pseudolabrys sp.
CCCCCGATCTCGACCGGGTCGGCACTCTAACCTCCCACCAAGCTGGGGCCGTTGAGGGCATTCGGTCCGACTACGGCGGCGCCCTTCCAACCGAGATCGCCGTAGAAGGGAGCGATACGCGACGGGGAATGGTAGCGCCAGCGGTCATCCTTGGTTTCACCAACGCGCTCAGCGATGGCTGAACCCTGCAGGCGGCCACGACGACGCGGTGATCGGCGGACGTTTTTAGTGGCGTCGGTTTGGCGGCCTCGGGCAGCGCTCAGGCGCTGCTCGGAAGGTCCGCGGCCCTTGCGGCAAATTAATGAAGTAAGATCTGCATCCGTTTTGCGAGCTTCCTGGGAAGGTGTTAAAGTTCGAGCGCGCCGAGGAACTTGAGCAGCGGCACCGGGGTTATACCGAGTCCCATTGATCACAACTCGTGCGCCCATTGGCGCAATCCGAGAGACATGATGCGCCAAGGCTGATCGACAAGCTTATTCCAGGCCTCGCAACAATGGTCGACGAGATCGTCGTATGATTTGAAGATTCGGTTTGAAAGCCAGTTGTCTCGCATGAACTGCCATACGTTCTCAACGGGGTTGAGCTCGGGACATTTGGGTGGCAGCGTGATGATTGTAACGTTGGCCGGTACGACCAGGCGTGTCGATATGTGCCAGCCGGCTTGGTCGACCAGAAGGACAGCATGGCCGGCGGGTTCAACGGCCGCGGCGATCTCCGCGAGATGCAGGTTCATCGCTTCGGTATTGCAAGCCGGCAGGATCAGGGCTGCGCCCTTGCCTCGCTTCGGGCATACCGCACCGAAGATGTAGGTGGAGGCGGTACGCTGGTCACGCGGTGCGCTTGGGCGGGTGCCGCGTTTCGCCCAGCGACGGGTAATCTTGTTCTTCTGGCCGATACGAGCCTCGTCGGCGAACCAGATTTCTATCGTGTCGCAATCGAGCGCCTTTGCGCGCGCGATTTCTTCCAGGCGCCCTGCGAAGCTTATGGAATGGCCCGCCCCTCCCTCCCGGCTTGATAGTCTTGCCGGAGACTCAAACGGAGGAGCGGATGATGAAGATTGCAGTGCTTGGCATCGACCTCGGCAAGAATGTGTGCAGTGTTGTTGGTCTGGACTCATCCGGTGCTGTGGTCCTACGTCGGCGGGTCCGGAGGGATACGCTCATCGACCTGGTCGCAAAACTGCCGAGTTGCATTGTCGGCATGGAGGCATGTTGCGGCGCCCATCATCTTGGTCGCCTGTTCGCAGCTCAGGGACACCACGTTCGGCTGATGTCACCGGAGTATGTCCGTCCTTATGTCAAGGCACAGAAGAACGACGATCGTGACGCGGAGGGAATCGCCGAAGCGGCGACGCGCCCAACGATGCGTTTCGTCGAGATGAAGACAGAAGACCAACTCGATATGCAAACACTCCACCGATCGAGAGAACGGCTGGTCGGTGAACGAACGGCCCTGATCAATCAGTTGCGCGCAATCCTGCTGGATCGCGGCATTGTCGTTCCACAGGGCAAGCGCAAGCTCGAGCAATACTTGGTCATGTTGATGAACGAGCATGATGGAGAGAGGCTAAGCGCGCGGATGCGCATGCTGGTTGCCGACATTCGCGCCCAATGGCAAGAACTTGATCGGCGAATCGGGGAATTTGATGCGGAGTTCGTACGCTGGGCGAAAGAGAACGAAGATGCTCGGCGGCTGGTAACGATTCCTGGTGTCGGCGTGACGATCTCGACGGCTCTGATTGCAGCTGTTGGCAAGGCCGAGACTTTCGAACATGGTCGCGATCTTGCGGCATGGCTGGGCTTGGTTCCGCGGCAGTCGACGACCGGCGGCAAGCCACGACTCATGGGAATCAGCAAGCGAGGAAACAAGTATCTGCGCAAGCTGCTGATCCATGGAGCACGAGCGGCACTGCCCTATGTCGCGGAAAAGGACACCGCACTTGGCCGATGGGCGAAGAGTCTGCTCAGCCGCGTCCATCAGAATGTCGCGGTCGTAGCGTTTGCCAATAAGCTGGCGCGCATCTGCTGGGCGGTACTGCGAAGCGGCCAAAAGTTTGCCGCCCAGGAAGCGCCTCTGGTGGTTTAATCATCGGCTGGGCGGCGCACATGAGGCGCTGACGAGCTGACGATGTTTGCGAGCGGTGGAAGCGAGATGGCCTGACAGTCGAACGGCGTTCTGGAAACCTGATTTAAAAAACGGCGCTCGACGCCGAAAAGCTTATGAGGACCGGGACGCGCGTATCTCCATCTTGGCCGGGGCTTGGGCCCGAGGCCGGATACGTTGAAGCAGACCGATCACGGCGTACTCGACGAAATCACTTGCAACGGGGCGGGCCATACGTTTTTTAAAATCCTCGATCGCACCCTGCGCTTGCGCATGGTGGCGCGGCCGGGCCGAGAGTTTGCGATAGCCCATGGCGCGTAGCTCCCGGCTGAGCGTCTGTTTGGCGATGGTGATGCGGAATTCTTCGAAAATCCATTGCGCCAGATCGATCAGCCGCCAGCGCACGACGCCATGGACCGCCGGGATCGGGCCACGCTCGATCATGTCGGCGATGGCCTGACGCTGGAGGTCATTGAGCTTGGACGGTTGACCCGGCGACTTGCCGTTCACGAGAGCGTCAGGTCCGCGAGCGTTGAAGCGCAACACCCAGTCCCGGATGATCTGAAGCCCGACACCGCCGATCTTGGCCGCCTCGGTGCGCGTCGCACCGTCATAGATCGCCGCAAGTGCCAAAAGCCGCCGGGCTTGAGGGCCATCTTTGCTT
>DASSYU010000595.1:0-3583 GCA_035703125.1 Pseudolabrys sp.
AACGGCCATCGAGAGCCGGTGAGGAAACACAAGTCATGAACGAGCAAATTCTCCAGGAGATCAGCGAATTCTGTCGCGCGCGCGGGCTCGCCGAGTCGACCTTCGGCCGCCGTGCCGTCAATGACGGCAAGCTTGCCAGCCGTTTGCGCAACGGCGGTCGCATCACGACCGATACGCTGGATCGCATTCGCGCGTTCATGGCGCGCAATTTCGACGGGGCCCCCGCGCGTCGCCGCGTTCTGTTCGGGCCGACGCCGCCTGGCGTTCTGCCAATGGTGAAACCTGCGGCCCCGCCGGTCGCCTCCGGCATGTCGGGTGAGGACCCGCAACGCAATTTCCGTTTCTTCGACAATCGGCAGAAGTACCTGCTGTTCGTGAACACCTGCTCGGAGAAATGGGAAGTCGCGTCACGCGTCGGGCTCGAAATCGCCAACATTCATCCGCGCCCGCCCGCGGTGCGCGTGTTTGACGCCGGCGTCGGCGATGGAACCGTGCTCGCGCGCGTGATGCGCTCGATGCACGACCGTTTCCCGACCACGCCGTTCTATATCGTCGGCAAGGAGATCAGTCTCGAGGATATCCGCCTGACCCTGCACAAGATGGCGGACCGCTTTGTCGAGCATCCGTCGACGGTTCTGGTGCTGACCAATCTTGCCTATGCGGAAGCGCCCTGGCTGGCCGTCAAATCGCTGAGCGCCGCGACCAGCCTGGTGTGGAAAGAGCTGGCGATGGACGGCAATACCGCGCACAGCTTCGAGAAACAGATTACCGATCTCGAGCCGTTCCTCGCCGAGAACTGGAAGGCGCGGGTCAGCGCAAAAAGCGGCAACCCTGTCTACGAGCGCCCTGTCATTCTTGTTATCTATCGCAACGATCACCGTTTCCTGCTCGATCAGATCATACCGAAGCCGGGCGGTACCGTTGCAGATTACGATCTCGTTATCGCGTCACAGCCTTATCGCGCGCGCGCGTCTCTCGAGTTCAAGGCCAAGCGCGTGCTGGCGCCGCTTGCACGCGCGCTTGGTCCTGGCGGCCGCATGATCGCGATCCATTCCTATGGCAATGACCCGGGGATGGAAATCATTCACAAGGTCTGGCCGAACGACAATCCGTTCGTCCACAGTCGTCATGACCTGCTCAAGGAGGTCAAACACGACCTTGGTTCGGCTGGCCGTGATCTCAACTTCAACGCCTATTCCGATCAGCGTTCGCTGTTTCGCTACGACATGCACACTTTGCCGTCGGAGATCTCTTCTTCGATCGGGACGTCGACGCTGCTGGCCGCCTGGAATGCGGCAATCTATGTAGCGCAGGTCGAAGACGACCGGTTATCCGACGTGAACAGCGATCGTCGCTATATCGAGGCGACGCGCGATGTTCTTCAGAAGCACGGCGGTCTATGGTTCTACGACGAATCCTTCGTGATCTCGCGCCGGCGCGAATAGGCGCGAACGATGCCCGCCGCGGCTCCAGCGCCTGATGCTGCCGTATTCGCGGGGCGCTTTTCGCTCGAGGCGACACGGCCGAGCACGGCTGAGATCGCTGCGCTCGCCGATATCCTTCTACCGGGGACGCCGGTCTACTTCTCCGCCGTACCAACTATCACGCGGCATGAGGTTGTCGCCGCGGCGATTTCATTGCGGAAAGCCGGGCTTGAGCCCGTCATTCATGTCGCAGCTCGGCGCCTGGCGAACGCTGCTGACTTGCAGGATTTGCTGTCGGGCCTGCGCGCCGAAGCCGATGTGCGGCGGCTGTTGGTGATCGGCGGTGATCTCGATGCGCCGGGGGCTTTTGCCGATGCGCTCGCGGTCATCCAGAAAGGCCGCCTGCGCGAGGCCGGCATCGAGGAGATCGGGATCGGCGCTTATCCCGAGGGTCATCCGCGCATACCGGCCGCACTTCTCGAATGCGCGCTCGACGAGAAAATCGCCGCCGCGGCCGCGCAAGGCTTGCGCGTCCATATTGTCAGTCAGTTTTCCTTTTCACCCGAACGGATTCTAAGCTGGCTCAGGCAGTTGCGCGCCGGCGGCATCGTAAAGCCGGTAAAAATCGGCATGGCGGGGCCGACGAGTGTGCCCGCGCTGCTGCGCTACGCCAAACGTTGCGGCGTGGCTGCGTCGTTGCGTGGGCTGGTTTCTGGCGTCGCCAGCGGTCTCATCGGACACGTCGGACCGGACCGTATCATCGAAACGCTTTCGGCGGCAGGCGATCTGGGCGACGTCGCGCCGCACTATTTTTCGTTTGGCGGGGCGCTTGAAACCGCACGCTACGCATGCGAAGTGGCGGATAGACGGCATCACGCTGATGCTATTCGGGCACGTCGCCGCAATGCGTGACCGCATCGGCATTGACCGAAAGCAAGAATAAGACGCCCTGCAGTCGCTAAAGAAATAGGGGCTTTCGCGGAGGAGCTAACATGACGCAAAGGATAAAACCGCCATTTCGTGCCGACCACGTCGGCAGCATTCTACGCACCGCACCGGTCAAGGATGCACGCGCCAAGCGCGAGAAAGGCGATATTACCGCGGCCCAGCTCAAGGAAGTCGAGGACCGCGAGATCGAAAAGATCATCAAGAAGCAGGAAGAGATCGGGCTGAAGGTCGCAACTGATGGCGAATTCCGCCGCTCATGGTGGCATTTCGATTTCTACGGCATGCTCGACAACGTGGAGATCTATGAACTCGACCATGGCATCCAGTTTCAAGGCGTGCAGACCAAACCGCGCTCAATCCGTGTCGCCGGCAAGATCGGCTTCTCCAACCACCCGATGCTGGAGCATTTCAAGTTTCTGAAGGCGCACACCAAAGTGACGCCTAAGATGTGCATCCCGGCTCCCTCCACCTTTCACTTCAGGCTGGAACCCAACGCGGTGAGCAAGAGCGCCTATGCGAGCCGCGATGCCATCTTCGACGATCTGGCGGTCGCCTATCAGAAGGCGATCAGGGCATTCTACGACGCCGGCTGCCGCTATCTGCAGTTCGACGACACCGCATGGGCTTATCTCTGCTCGCAAGCTGAATTGCAGAAGGCGCGCGACCGCGGCCTCGATGTCGATCATTTGCAGGAGACCTATACCAAGTGCATCAATAAGGCGCTGCAAGCCAAGCCCGCGGAGATGACAATCACAACGCATGTCTGTCGCGGCAATTTCCGCTCAACCTTCATTTCGTCGGGCGGATACGAGCCGGTTGCAGAAAGCCTGTTGAGCAAGTGCAACTACGACGGCTACTTCCTCGAATACGACACGGACCGTGCCGGCGGCTTCGAGCCCCTGCGTTTTCTGCCAAAGGGCAACAAGATCGTGGTGCTCGGATTGATCACATCCAAATCGGGCCGGCTGGAGCCGCGCGCGGATATCAAAAAGCGTATCGAGGAGGCGACTAAATTTGTTGCGCTCGATCAGCTCTGCCTGTCGCCGCAATGCGGCTTCGCATCGACCGAAGAAGGCAATGTGCTGGCCGAAGAAGAGCAGTGGGCAAAACTGCGCATGGTCGTCGAACTTTCCGAAGAGGTTTGGGGCAAATGAGTGCTCGCACCTCGCCGCCGTTTCGGGCCGATCATGTCGGCAGTCTGCTGCGCACGG
>DASSYU010000052.1:0-5069 GCA_035703125.1 Pseudolabrys sp.
TGCGGCAGCCACCTCGGGCATGTGTTCAATGATGGACCGCCACCGACCGGCCTGCGCTACTGCATCAACGGTGTCGCGCTGAAATTCGAGCCGGCCTGAGCATGACAACGGTCGGACACAACGCCAAGCGCGTCGGCGCCGAAGTGCTTGCCGACATGCTGGCAGGTTACGGCGTCACGCACGTCTTCATGGTGCCTGCCGTTCTCCGTCGCACCTTCGCTGAAATGGAGCGGCGCACAAAGATCGCGCGCATTCATTGTCATGGCGAGAAATCGGCGGCTTACATGGCCGACGGCTATGCGCGCGCGTCGGGCAAGCCCGGCGTCTGCATGGCGCAGGTCATCGGCGCGCTCAATCTCGCGGCCGGCCTGCGCGACGCCTATCTTGCGCATTCGCCGGTCATCGCGATGACGGGTGGACGCGATCCGAAGACGAAATTCCGCAAGGTCTATCAGGAAATCGACGACGTTCCGGCATTCGAGCCGGTAACAAAAATGAACGTCACCATCGACGACGTGGCGCGCATCCCGGACATGGTGCGACAGGCCTTTCGCACCGCGACCACCGGTGCGCCGGGGCCGGTGCACCTGCAGTTCCGCGGCAACGAGGGGCAGGTCGATCTCGAGGAAGCCGAGATGGACGGGCTCGTCGAAGCGCAGTTTTCGCGCGTGCCGCCATTTCGACCCGAGCCGGAAGCCGCGCATGTGAAGGCGGCACTCGAATTGTTGCAGAAAGCCGAGCGGCCGATCATCGTCGCGGGCGGCGGTGCCCGCGCGTCGGGCGCCAGCAAGGAGTTGGTCGCGCTGGCGGAAGCGCTGCAGATTCCGATCGCCACCTCACTCAACGGCAAGGACATTATTCCCGGTGTTCATCCGCTGTCGGTCGGCGTGGTCGGCAGCTATTCGCGCGAGAGCGCGAACCGCGCCGTGAATAGTGCCGACCTCGTTTTCTTCGTCGGCACGGAAACCGGCGGCATGACGACGCACTTCTGGGCCGTACCGAAAATCGGGACGCCGGCGATCCAGATCGACATCGAGCCGGAAGCGCTCGGCCGTAACTATCCGTTGCAGGCCAGCGTACTGGGCGACGCCAAGAGCGTGCTCGTGCGCATGCTGGGCCAGATCGACAAATCGACCGCGGTGAAGCGGGCAAACTGGGTCAAGGACATCGCGGCGCTGCGTAACGACTGGTACGCGAAGTACAAGCCGATGATGGAGTCCGAGGCCGTGCCGATTCATCCGGCACGCATCTGCGGCGAACTGAGCAGGCGCATGCCCGATGACGCCGTCGTCGTGGTCGATACCGGCCACGCCGGAATGTGGATGGGCGGGATGTACGATCTGCGCACGCCTGCGCAGAGCTACATGCGCAGCGCCGGTCACCTGGGCTGGGCCTTCCCTGCCGGTATAGGCGCAAAAGCCGCGTGCCCCGAACGGCCCGTTGTCGTTTTCACCGGCGACGCCGGCTTCTGGTATCACATCGGCGAGGTCGAGACGGCGGTGCGCTGGAACATCGCCTCGGTCACCATCGTCAACAACAACGGCGGCGGCAATCAATCGAAGCGTGGCTTCGACCGTGCCTATGGCGGCGAGCAGACTGAGCAGGCGCGCGAACTGTGGACCTACAATAAGATGAATTTCGCCCGCCTGGCCGAGGATATGGGCGCCCTCGGCATCCGCGTCGAGGATGCAAGAGACATCGCGCCGGCGCTTGAGCGCGCGCTTGCGGCAAAGCGTCCGGCAGTGATCGATATTGTGACCGATATCGAAGCGCTGGCGCCGACGGCGGTGACCTGACGGATTTAAGCCGCGACGCGATCACGCGATAGTGCCGGCAGGCTTGCCTGTCCGGAGAGCGACACTATGAAACGCGCGGTTTCGCGGAGAACGCGCGCTCTCTGACGTGGTAGCGGTTAGCCTTCGCCGATCTCGCGCAAAATATCCGCCGTGTGCTCGCCGAGCAGCGGCGAGGGGCGTTCGGATGCGGCCCGCCAGCCGTCGATGACAATCGGTGTGCGCACGCCGGGAATCGTACCTTTCTTGGCGGCCTTGCTCGGGAGGTCGAGCTTCATGCCGCGATGCTTGACCTGTGCGTCATTGAAGACCTGATCGAGGTTGTTGATCGGCCCCGCCGGAACGCCCTGCGCTTCCAGTTTCGCCAAGAGGTCGTCGCGTTTCATCTTGGCCGTCAGTGCCGAAAGCTTCCCGACCAACTCGTTGCGGTTTGTGAGACGCCCGATATTGTCTTTGTACGCGGGATTTTGCGCGAGCTCGGGTCCACCGATAACGTTGCAGAACTTGACGTATTGACTGTCGTTGCCGGTCGCGACGATGACGTGGCCATCGGTGACTGGAAATTCCTGGTACGGCACGATGTTCGGGTGCGAGTTGCCGATGCGCTTGGGAATTTCGCCTGACACAAGATAGTTGAGCGCCTGGTTCGCAAGGACGCCGACTGTGGAATCCACCAGCGCCGTGTCGACGTAACAGCCTTTTCCGGTCCTCTCGCGCTGCGCCAGCGCCGCGAGGATCCCGACCACCGCGTAGCAGCCGGTGAAGATGTCCGAAATGGCGACGCCGACGCGCGTCGGCGGCCCATCGGCCATGCCGGTCAAGTCCATCATGCCGCCCATGCCCTGCGCCATCAGGTCGTAGCCGGCGCGCTTGGCGTAGGGCCCGTCCTGGCCGAAGCCCGTGACGGAGCAGTAGATCAGGCGCGGGCACTCTGGCGCGAGGCTCTTGTAGTCGAGACCGAACTTGGCCAGGCCGCCGACCTTGAAGTTCTCGATCAGCACGTCCGATCGCGCAGCCAGCTTGTGGACGATGCGGCGGCCTTCGTCGCTGTCGAAGTCGACTTCGATCGAGCGCTTGCCACGGTTGGCCGAATGAAAATAAGCAGAACCAATATGCTTGCCGTCGGTCCCTTCGACGAAAGGCGGGCCCCAGGCTCGGGTATCGTCCCCTGGCCCCTTGCGTTCGACTTTGACGACGTCGGCGCCCAGGTCGGCGAGCATCTGGCCCGCCCAGGGGCCGGCCAGGATGCGGGCAAGCTCGAGAACGCGGAGGCCGGCAAGCGGTTTTGACATGAAGCTTCCTTGAATTCTTCTGGCCAAATCGCCACAAGGGTGAGAGATCGCGCGCCGTTATACCTTGAAGCGCGGATCGAGGAAGTCCCGCAGGCTGTCGCCGAACAGATTGAAGCCGAACACGGCCAGGCTGATGGCGACGCCAGGAAACAGGATCAGCCAGGGCGCCTGGCGGTAGAAGTCGGCCGCATTCCCGGACAGCATCAGGCCCCAGGCGGCGGTCGGTTCCTGCACACCAAGGCCGAGGAACGACAGCGAGGCCTCCGCCAGGATCGCCTGGGCGATGAAGGCGGTCAGCATGATGAGATAGGGCGCCACCACATTCGGCGCCATGTGACGGAAGATAATGCGAGTGTGAGAGTAGCCGGCTGCGCGTGCGGCATCGACATAGGGCATCACGCGTACCGAGAGGGCCGCGGCGCGCACAACCCGCGCCACGCGCGGCAGGATCGGAATGGCGATGGCGATGATCAGATTTATGTCAATCGCGCCGACCAGCATTTTTCCGAACGCCGCAACCACGACCAGCGCCAGCACGATGATCGGAAACGCCAGCAGCACGTCCATCACGCGCTGGATCCAGTCGTCAATCTTGCCGCCGAAATAGGCCGAAGCGATCCCCAGGATGGCGCCGATCGACGAGCCGATGAAGGACGAGATGAATCCGATCACCAAAGCGGTGCGCGAACCGTAGATCAGGCGCGAGCAGATATCGCGGCCGTAGGCGTCGGTCCCGCACCAGTGCGCCCATGACGGTGCGCTCATGATCGAAGTGAAGTCGATCGCCAGCGGATCGTAAGGCGCCACCAGTTCCGAGGCCACTCCGGCAAACATCATCGCGCAGATGATGAAAAAGCTGACGGTGCCGAGCGGCTGCTGGCGGACGAATTCCGCGACTTGCCCGCGCGGGCGGGGCGCGGTTTCTGCGATCGACGAATCGGGGACTGCGATGGTCATTGCGGTCACGCGTACCGGATGCGCGGGTCGAACACGGCATAGAGCAGGTCGACCGCGAGATTAACGAAGACGTAGAAGGCGGCGATCAGCATCACCATGCCCTGGATCAGCGTGAAATCGTTGCGCGAGACGCTCTGGACGAACAATTGGCCGATGCCGTTGAGATTGAACACCTGCTCGGTCACCACCAGGCCGCCGATCAGGAAGGTGAATTCCAGGGCTATGACCGTGATCGCGGGCAGCAGTGCATTGCGCAGTGCATGGCGTGAAATGACCAGTTTTTCCTGCACGCCCTTGGCGCGCGCGGTGCGAATGTAGTCCTCGCTCAGGACTTCGAGCAGCGATGAACGGATCATGCGGGCGGTCACCGCACAATAGCGGTAGCCGACAGCGGCCGCGGGCCAGATGAGCTGGGTCAGATTGGCGACCGGATCAACATAGATCGGCGTGAACGTGATCGGCGGCAGCCAGTTAAAAGCCGCCAGCAGACTCAACATGATCAGCATGCCGAACCAAAACGACGGGATAGAGATGCCGCCGATCGTCACAATGCGCATCAGATAGTCGATCCAGGTGTCACGGTAGAGCGCGGCGGTGGTGCCCAAGGGAATCGCGAGCAGAATCGCAATCAGCGTCGCCAGGATGGCGACCTCCAGTGAAAGTTCGAGCCGGATCGCTATTTCCTCCATGACCGGGCGCTCGGTCCACATGGAAATCCCGTAGTTAAACGTGACGACGCCGACCATCCAGTCCTTGAATTGAACGATAAGCGGCCTGTCGAGCCCGAGCCGGTGCCGCTCCATCTCGATGGTTTCCTGGGTGACGGCGCCGCCGTCGCCGCGCAACTTCACCTCGACGATGTCGCCGGGAACGATGCGCAACATAAAGAATACGAGCACCGCCACGCCGAGCAGCGTGGGGATCGTGAGCAGGACGCGGTTTACGGTGTACCGCAGCATCTGGATGGCTCCCGCGGCCCGGCTGTGCGCCGGGCCGCGGCTGAGATCGCTAGGCGTTCAGCCACACG
>DASSYU010000161.1:0-13172 GCA_035703125.1 Pseudolabrys sp.
CCATCAACTAGACTTTGCCCCGACATCGGCCGGGGCAAATTCATAGTTGGCGCTGCAAAACTCGCAGGTGACCGAAATCTTGCCGTCCTCGACCATGTGGTCGCGGTCGTCCTGCGAAAAGCTCTTCAGCATGGCCTCGACATTTGCGCGTGAGCACGAGCATTCCGCGCGCAACGGACTGGCGCGGAAGACGCGAACACCCGGCTCATGGAAAAGCCGGTAGACTAGCCGTTCGCTCGACAGCAAAGGATCGATCAGTTCGACATCTTGGACGGTCGAAATCAGCGCCTGACCTTCCACCCAGGCGTCGTCTTCCTCAATGGCATGCGGCGCGGTGCCTGCGGGCGCATCGCCGGGATCAAGATCGGCGACGCGCGCGCGTTCCGGCGCCTTCGGCAGGAATTGCAGCATCATGCCGCCGGCGCGCCAACGGTGGCGCGTTCCGCCGGCTTCGGGGCGCAGTTCTTCGGCGACCGCAAGGCGCACGCGCGTCGGAATCTGTTCCGAGCGCAGAAAATACTCGTGCGCAACGTCCTCCAGCGAGCTGCCGTCGAGCGCGACGAGACCCTGGTAGCGGCTCATGTCGGGGCCCTGATCGATCGTCATCGCAAGATGACCCTTGCCGAGCAATGCACCTCCGTCCGCGTCGCCGGATGCGATCGCCGCCGCCACCCGCCCTTTGTCAAAATGCGCGCAGGCGCGCACCTTGTCAGGCGCGATGAAGTCCACGACCAGCATCCGAACCGGACCGTCACCCTGTGTCTGAAGGATGAACCGGCCGTCGATTTTCACCGCCGAGCCCAACATGACCGTCAATACGATGGCCTCTCCGAGAAGTTTTGCCACCGGTTGCGGATAGGCATGGCGCGCGAGAATTTCGTCCACGGCCGGCCCGAGCCGGACCACCCGGCCGCGCAGGTCGAGCTTGGCAATTTCGAAGGGCATGACAGTGTCATCGGCCGTGGTCGCAGACGGCGCACGGGACGGGATAGCGATTTGAGGATCAGGCATGAGCCCTATGTAGCGTTCAGCGCAAGGAATGCGAGGCCTTGTTCCCTGAGCGGGCCCGCTATGCGCGAGACGTCTCAGGCTTCGGCGTGCAGACACCAGGCCAGCAGGCCCTTCTGGGCATGCAGCCGGTTCTCGGCTTCATCAAAGACAACCGACTGCGGACCATCGATGACTTCATCGGTCACCTCCTCGCCGCGATGCGCCGGCAGGCAGTGCATGAACAGCGCATCCGGCTTGGCCTTGGCCATCAAGCGGCCATTGACCTGGTAGCGCTTGAGGATGTTGTGCCGAAGCTTGCCGTCGCGATCGCCCATGGACACCCAGGTATCGGTGACCACGCAATCGGCATCCTTGACCGCGGCATCCGGATCGTCGCCGATCATGATGGCGGCGCCTGACGATTTTACCCAGTCCATCAGCCATTTTTTCGGCCGCAGCTCTGCCGGTGTCGCCACCCGCAGCTGGAAATCGAAGCGCTCGGCGGCGTGCATCCAGCTCGCCAGTACGTTGTTGGCGTCGCCGCTCCAGGCAACCGTGCGGCCGCGGATCGGCCCGCGTTTTTCCTCGTAAGTCATGACGTCGGCAAGCACCTGGCACGGATGCGATCGCCGCGTCAGCCCGTTGATCACCGGAATCGTTGCATGCCGGGCAAGCTCATGCACCGCCTCGTGATCGAGAATGCGGATCATGATGGCATCGACATACCGCGACAGAACCCGCGCCGTGTCGGCAAGCGTTTCACCGCGCCCCAGCTGCATCTCCTGAGCCGTGAGAAGGATAGCTTCGCCGCCCAGCTGGCGCATAGCGACATCAAAGGAGACGCGCGTGCGGGTTGACGGTTTGTCGAACACCATGGCGAGCGTCTTGCCGGCAAGCGGCGATGCAATCTGACCCTTGGCGCGCGCGGCCTTCATAGCCCGGCTGCTGTCGATCAGACCAGCCAGAACCGGCTTCGGAATATCGGTGAGATCGAGGAAATGCCGGACGCCGTTCGCCGTCATGACGCCACCTTCGCCGCCCGTGCATGCGTCTGCGCCAGCCGCGCGCAGGCACGATCAATCCTGGCGACAGCCTCTGAAATTTCTTCCTCGCCGATGATCAACGGCGGCAGAAGACGCACGACGTTGTCGCCGGCGGCGACGGTCAACATCTTTTCCGCGCGCAGCTCGTCGACCATTTCGGACGCCTGCGGGATCATACGCAGGCCAATCAGAAGACCTTCGCCGCGCACCTCCGCGATCACCGCCGCATACCGGTCTTTCAGCTCGGCGAGGCGCTGCTTGAGCAACAACGCGTTCTTCCGCACGCGTTCGAGAAATTCGGGATCGGTCATGATGTCGAGCACGGCGTTACCGACCGCCATCGCCAGTGGGTTGCCGCCGAAGGTCGTGCCGTGCGTTCCGACGGTCATGCCCTTCGAGGCTTCCGTCGTTGCAAGGCATGCGCCGACCGGGAAGCCGCCACCAAGCGCCTTCGCAATCGTCATGATGTCGGGCTTAACGCCGCTGCGTTCGTAGGCGAACATTTCGCCCGAGCGCACAAAGCCTGTCTGTATTTCGTCAAACACGAGCAGGAGCCCGTGCTGGCCGCAAAGCTGACGCAGCGCGCGCAGGAATGTCGGCGTGGCGACCCGCACGCCACCCTCGCCCTGAATGGGCTCAATAAGAATCGCAGCCGTCGCCGGCCCGATCGCGCGCTTGACCGCTTCAATGTCACCGAACGGCACCTGATCGAAGCCGTCGACCGGCGGTCCGAAGCCTTCAAGATACTTCTTGTTACCGGTTGCGGCGATCGCAGCCAAAGTGCGCCCATGGAAGGCGCCTTCAAATGTGATGATGCGATACCGCTCCGGCTTGCCGGAGGCCGACTGATATTTGCGCACCATCTTGATCGCGCACTCGATCGCCTCGGCGCCGGAGTTCTGGAAGAACACGGTGTCGGCGAAGCTGATCGCGCACAGCCTGTCGGCGAGCCTTTCGCCCTCCGGGATGCGGTAAAGATTGGAGACGTGCCAGACCTTGTGAGCCTGCTTGGAGAGCGCGTCGGCCAGGTGCGGGTGCGCGTGGCCCAGCGCATTGACGGCAACGCCGGCGGTGAAATCCAGATACCGATCGCCTTCGGCCGTGAAAAGCCATGCGCCCTCGCCTCGCTCAAATGCGAGGTCGACGCGCGCATATGTCGGCAATAGATGCGAGCTCACAGCAGTTTCTTTCGTCGAACGTATCGGTTTGCGCGTGGTCTTGTTCAAACCGTATCCGCTTTTCGGCACCGCGCGCGCGCCGAAAAGAAATGTGCCGCCTCGCCGGGCGGCACTTTTTTTATTCTATTGCCGGACCTTGCGCTGTCAACACAGCGGCAGATCCGCTTGGTCCCCGACTCAATTGCGTCGCAACCGCAGATTCTAAGGGAAAAACTGTTGGTAGCTGGACGCGGAGCACTGTGAGCGCTTGCACGGGAGTCACTGCCTATTGTAGCCTCTTGGTCAGGTAGTACGACATCTCGTGCTACGGGGCTTCTGTTCATTCCTGACGCGTACGCGTCTGGCGCGCGATGGTGCGCCCGACGACGGGGCCGGATTCCATCCAAAGCCTTGAAGCTTAAGGAGAAACCCAATGAGCTGGACAGACGAGCGGGTCGAGCTCCTCAAGAAGTTATGGGCGGACGGCCTGTCCGCCAGCCAGATCGCGGCTGAACTCGGCGGCATCACCCGCAATGCCGTCATCGGCAAGGTCCATCGCCTGGGTCTTTCCGGTCGGGCCAAAAGCCCCTCGTCGAGCGCCCCGCGCCCGCGCAAGCCGCGCTCCTCAGGTCACATGATGCGGGTCCCGCGCGCTTCAATGCGCGGCAACACGGCACTTGCCTATGACTACGAAGCCGAGCCGGAGCCGGAGCTGATCGAAATTCCGCTCGAGCAGCGCAAGACCTTGCTCCAGCTGAACGAGAAGACCTGCCACTGGCCGGTCGGCGATCCGGGAAGTTCGGAGTTTTTTTTCTGCGGCGGCGATACCGTGAACGATCTGCCTTACTGCTCGTATCATTGCCGCGTCGCCTATCAGCCGCTCACCGACCGCCGTCGCGACAAACGTTCGTTCCGGAACTGAGATCCGTCGAGCTTGGCCGTCCGGCCATCAGCTCATGCGGCCGAAGCGGTCGTCGAGCGCGTAACCGGCGCCGCGGACGGTGCGGATCGGATCGGCTGCCTGGCCGCGGTTGATCGCCTTGCGCAGCCGGCCGACATGGACGTCGACGGTTCGTTCGTCGATATAGATATCCGACCCCCAGACGCCGTCGAGCAATTGCTCGCGCGAGAACACACGGCCGGGCCGTTCCATCAGGAATTCCAGCAGGCGGTATTCGGTCGGCCCGAGATCGACCGGGCGGCCGTTGCGTGACACCCGCTTCTTCTCGCGGTCGAGCTCTATATCGCCGATGCTGAGCACGGTGGCGACGCGGTCGGGGTTGGCACGCCGCAACAGGGCGCGCACGCGCGCAAGCAATTCGGGAACGGAGAACGGCTTGACAATGTAATCGTCGGCACCAGTCGCGAGTCCGCGCACCTTCTCGCTCTCCTCGCCGCGCGCGGTAAGCATGATGATTGGCAGCTGACGCGTCTCGGGACGCGCACGCAAGCGGCGGCACAATTCGATCCCTGACAGGCCCGGCAGCATCCAGTCGAGGACGATCAGGTCGGGTGTCGATTCCTTCAACCGCGTGTCGGCCTCGTCGCCGCGGCCGGACGTCTCGACCTCATAGCCCTCGGCCTCGAGGTTATAGCGGAGCAGCATCGTGAGCGGCTCCTCGTCTTCGACGATAAGAATGCGCGCGTTCATCTGTTTATTCCCTGGCGCATGATCTGTTCCGACCTTGCTTCGCCCGCCGAAGCCGGCTTCGCGAAGGCGGAAAACCGGTTCCCACTTGTCAGGATCATGCGCTGTCCCGCTATCTTTCGGCCGCCGTGCGTAACGCGGCAATCGTGGTCGTGTCGCCTTTCGGGCGCTGATCGGCGATCGGACGGCCTTCGATAATGTAGTGCACCGTTTCGGCGATGTTAGTGGCATGGTCGCCCATGCGCTCGATGTTCTTGGCGCAGAACATCAGGTGGATGCAGAAGGTGATATTGCGCGGGTCTTCCATCATATAGGTCAGAAGCTCGCGGAACACCGACGTGCAGACCGCGTCGATCTCCTCGTCGCCGCGCCAGACCGCCATCGCCTTGCTGACGTCGCGGCGTCCATAGGCATCAAGGACAAGTTTCATCTGCTGGAGCACCATGTCGGTCATGTGCTCTACGCCGCGGATGAGCTTGGGCGGCGGGAATTCGGCGTTCAGCGCCATCACCCGCTTGGCAATGTTCTTGGCGAGGTCGCCGATGCGTTCGAGATCGTTGGCGAGCCGCAAAGCGCCGACGACCTCGCGCAGATCGACCGCCATAGGTTGACGTCTGGCAATCGTGAGTATTGCCTTTTCCTCGACCTCGCGCTGCAAGGCGTCGATATTGGCGTCAGCCGCGGTGACCCGTTGCGCCAAAGTGATATCGCGCTTCGCCAGCGCGTCGACTGAATCGGCGACCTGCTTTTCGGCAAGGCCGCCCATTTCTGCGACCATGCGTGCGAGATCCTGCAGGTCCGTGTCGAAGGCCTTCATGGTGTGGTCGGTCATCGGAGTCGTCTTTCAATCGGCCGCTAGCCGAAGCGGCCTGTGATGTAGTCCTGGGTACGGCGGTCGTTCGGGTTCGTGAAGATTCGGGTCGTTTCGCCAAACTCGACAAGCTCGCCGAGATACATGAACGCGGTGAAATCGGACACGCGCGCAGCCTGCTGCATGTTGTGGGTCACGATCACGATGGTGTAATGGTCCTTGAGCTCGTCAATCAGCTCCTCGATCTTGGCGGTGGAGATCGGGTCGAGCGCCGAGCACGGCTCGTCGAACAGGATCACTTCTGGCCGTACCGCAACAGTGCGGGCAATGCACAGGCGCTGCTGCTGGCCCCCGGAAAGCGAAAGCCCGTTGGCGCCGAGCTTGTCCTTCACTTCTTCCCAGAGCGCTGCGCGCTCCAGCGCGTGCCTGACCCGGTCTTCCAGTTCCGGCTTGGACAGCCGCTCGTACAGACGTATGCCGAAGGCGATGTTCTCGAAGATCGTCATCGGGAACGGCGTCGGCTTCTGAAATACCATGCCGACCTTGGCGCGCAGCAAATTGAGATCCTGCGACGGCGACAGAATCTCCTCGTTATCGAGCGTTACATTGCCGGTAGCGCGCTGGTTCGGATAGAGGTCATACATGCGGTTGAGAACGCGCAGCAGGGTTGACTTGCCGCAACCGGACGGGCCGATGAAGGCCGTCACTTTGCCCTGGTAGAGCGACACATTGATATTCTTCAGTGCGCGGTTGTCGCCGTAATAAAAATCGAGATTGCGCACCGAAACCTTTTCGGTGAAGTCGCCGGCGTCGTCCGGCGCATGGGTGACGGTAGGTACGGTGATGGCTGCCATACTCATGACGATCTTCTTTGTGCGGCGAGGAGGCGGGCGATGATGCTCAGCGCAAGCACCGCCAGGGTGATAATCAGCGCACCGGTCCAGGCCAGGCTCTGCCAGTCCTTGTAGGTACTGAGCGCGAATTGGAAGATAACAACGGGCAGGCTGGCGACGGGAGCGTTCAGATCGAGGCTCCAAAACTGATTGTTGAGTGCCGTGAACAAGAGCGGCGCGGTTTCGCCGGAGATTCGTGCAATCGCGAGCAACACACCGGTGATCATGCCGGCACGCGCGGCCCGATAGGCGACTTTCTGGATCATCAGCGAGCGCGGCAGCCCAATCGATGCGGCGGCTTCGCGCAGCGTGTCGGGCACGAGCGTGAGCATGTCCTCGGTCGTGCGCACCACCACCGGCACCACGATCACTGCCAGGGACACCGCGCCGGCCCAGCCTGAGAAGTGGCCCATCTGAGCGACCATAATCTCATAGACGAACAAGCCAATTACAATCGAGGGCGCGCTGAGCAGGATGTCATTGATGAAGCGCACCACGCTTGTGAGTTTGTCGTAGCGCCCGTATTCGGCCATGTACGTCCCGGCGAGGATGCCGAGCGGCGTGCCAATCAGCACGGCGATTGTGGTCATCACCAGGCTACCCATGATCG
Source organism: Pseudolabrys sp. (assembly GCA_035703125.1). Taxonomy (GTDB): domain Bacteria; phylum Pseudomonadota; class Alphaproteobacteria; order Rhizobiales; family Xanthobacteraceae; genus Pseudolabrys. Next base: position 7,153 of record DASSYU010000161.1, read on the forward strand.
GGTTGAGCAGGCCGCCGGCGGCACCGGGCGGTGGGGTCATTTCGGTGAACACCGCAAGCGACAGGCCGCTGAAGCCTTCCCACAGCAGCACCGCCAGGATCAGCACCAGCCAGGAGAGGCCGAATGCCGTCGCGCCGAAAGAAAGCCCCATTGTGATGGCGTTGCGCCGACGGCGACTTGCGTAGAGCGAAGGGGCCCGCGCCATGGTCATACTCCGACCCGCGCGTTGAGGCGCATCAGCATCAGCCGCGCAACGGCGAGAACAACGAAAGTAATGAGGAACAGGATCAGGCCGAGGGCAATGAGCGACGAGGTATAAAGATCGCCGACAGCCTCGGTGAATTCATTGGCGATGGTTGCGGAAATGGTGGTGCCTGGCGCAAGCAAGGAGCCCGAAATGCGGTGCGCATTGCCGATCACGAAGGTGACCGCCATGGTTTCTCCAAGCGCGCGGCCGAGGCCGAGCATGACGCCGCCGATCACACCGACGCGCGTATAGGGCAGCACCACGTAGCGCGCGACTTCCCAGGTCGTGCAGCCGAGCCCGTAGGCCGCCTCCTTGAGCACCGGCGGCACTGCCTCGAACACATCCCTCGAAATCGATGTGATGAAGGGGAGCACCATGATTGCCAGGATCAGGCCGGCAGTGAAAATGCCGATGCCATAGGGTGGCCCCTCGAACAAAGTCGACAGCACCGGTATTGGGCCGAACACTGTGATCAGGAACGGCTGCACATATTGCTGGAGGAACGGCGCGAATACGAACAGGCCCCAGATGCCGTAGATGATGCTGGGAATGCCGGCGAGCAGCTCGATGGCGATGCCGATCGGACGCCGCAGCCACATCGGGCACAATTCGGTGAGGAACAGCGCGATGAAGAGGCCGACCGGCACGGCGATCAGCATAGCGATTAACGAGGTCACCACCGTGCCGTAGATCGGCGCAATGGCGCCAAATTTCTCGGTAACCGGGTTCCAGACCTCCTCGTAAAGAAAGCTCACGCCGAACGCGCGCAGCGCCGGCAACGCCCCCCAAACCAGCGAGATGATGATGCCGCCAAGGATGACAAGAACGGTGACCGCGGCAGCACGGGTGATATGGCGGAACGCGACGTCACCCAGCCGCAGGCGCTGCAGAACCTTGGCGCGGTCAATCTGCTCGGCAATCGAGATGCCTGAACCCTGCAACGCCACGTCAACCACGGGTCGCCTCCTGGTCGATTGCATCCGGCTCTCCCTGGAGCGTTTCGCCCGTCACGGAGAGCCCACTCAAGCGACCTCGCGGCCGCAACACAAGCCGCCTGCGGGCGGCGGTGGACAAGGAAAGGGCGCCGTAATGGCGCCCTTTCCCACTGACGCTGAGATCAGTTGGTCATTGCGAACAGGGGCTTGCCGGTCGCGTCCTTGATCTCGCTCTTCCAGTACTGCTCGATGTCCTTGACCACATTGGCCGGCATCGGGACGTAGTGGAGGTCTTCGGCCATCTTGCCGCCGTTCTTGTAGGCCCAGGCGAAGAACTTGAGCGCCTCGCCGGTAGCGGCCGCATCGACCGGCTTCTTGTAGACCAGGATCCACGTGGGTGCCGTCATCGGCCACGACTTGTCGCCGGGCTGGTTGGCGAGCAGCACGCCGTATCCAGGCTTCGACTTCCAATCGGCGTTGGCCGCCGCGGCCTGGAACGCTTCAGAGGTCGGGGCCACCGTCTTACCGGCCTTGTTGATCATGTTGGTGTAGGTGAGCTTGTTCTGCAGGGCATAGGCGTACTCGACGTAGCCGACCGAGCCCTTGGTCTGGGCGACGTTGTTGGCAACGCCTTCGTTACCCTTGGCGCCGATGCCGACCGGCCACTGCACCGACGTATTGAAGCCGACCTTCGACTTCCAGTCCGCGCTCACCTCCGCCAGGTAGTAGGCGAAGTTGTACGTGGTGCCCGAGCCATCCGAACGATGCACGACCGCGATTGCCTGCTTCGGCAGCGTGGCTTTCGGGTTTAGCTTCTGGATTGCCGGGTCATCCCAGCTCTTGATCTCACCGAGAAAAATCCTGGCGAGCGTCGGGCCATCGATCGTGAGTTCGCCCGGCTTGATGCCTTCGAGGTTTACGACCGGCACGATTCCACCCATCACCATCGGGAACTGGGCGAGGCCGACTTCGTCGAGTTCCTTGCCCGAAAGCGGCGCGTCGCTGGCACCGAAGGTTACGGTCTTGGCCTTGATCTGCTTGATGCCGCCGCCTGAGCCGATGGACTGATAGTTCAACCCGTTACCGGTTTCCTTTTTGTAGGCATCGGCCCACTTGGCGTAGATCGGATAGGGAAAAGTAGCGCCAGCGCCGGAAATATCAGCGGCGTTGGCCGGAACGAACGCGGCGGCAGCGATGAAGCTGGCAGCTGCGAATGCGATCCAGTGTTTCACGGGTTCTCTCCATGTTTGCGGCCAAAGACACGCGCGGACCAAAACGATCCGTCACCCCCGTCCTTGTGCCCGATCGCTCGGGCAGCCGCTGTTGCTCTAAAAGACGCGCTCCACGACGAGCTCGGAGGTTTTTGATTCGTTAAAGAGTGATCCGAGGTCGCTGTCAGCCATAGGCGTCGCATGTCACTGTTCTATAAAGCTTCGATGACACTTGAATGACACCGCAAGTCAATGAATTGACTAGGATTCGCCGGATGTTTCGCTCGCGCGCAGGGGAACATGCATTGTGAAAGTCGCACCCGCTCCTAGCGTGCTCTCGATGGTGAGACGGCCGCCATGCCGGTTGAGGACATGTTTGACCAATGCCAGACCTAATCCGGTGCCACCCTGCGCGCGGCTGTCGGCGACATCCACCCGGTAAAATCGCTCGGTCAGCCGCGGAAGATGCTCGGGCGAAATACCCGGTCCATAGTCGCGTACCGCCACGCGCGCTTCCGGCAGGCCGGCCCGCGTTTGTGCCCCCGCAACCGTGACGTCAACGCGCTTGCCGGCGGCCCCGTACTTGAGGGCGTTTTCAATAAGGTTTTCGAGGGCGCGGATCAGCTCATCGCGGTCGCCCAGCACCGTGAGCGTATCCGGGGGCAACGCCACCTTGATTTCGACCCCGCGGTCACGCGCGAGCATTTGAAGACCGTCGACGACCTGTCGCACGATCGGGGCCAGATCGACCGGAGTGCTCGGCTGCAAATGCGCGTTGAGCTCAATGCGTGAAAGCGACAACAAATCATCAATCAGGCGCGCCATGCGGGTCGCCTGCCCTTGCATGATGCCGAGGAATTTGTCGCGGGCGACTGGATCGTCCTTGGCCGGGCCTTGCAGCGTCTCGATGAAGCCGAGCAATGCGGCAAGGGGCGTGCGCAGCTCGTGGCTAGCATTGGCGATGAAGTCGGCACGCATCTCCTCGACCCGGCGCAGCGGTGTCAGGTCGTTGAACGTCATCAGCAGGATGTCGACCGTGCCGCCGGCGCTCAAGGTAAGCGTAACCGGCGTGACGAAAGCCTCGAACCAACGGTCGAGCGGAACGCGCTCGAAGAACTCGACCCGCTGCGGCTCGTGACGCCTGATTGCGCGGCGAATGGCATCGACCAGCTCCGGCATACGCAGCGCGATCAGCGCCGGCTCGCCGTGGCGCAAGGCCGGCGCGATCGAAATAGCGATCTCGTTGAAGGCGATGACCCTACCCTCGCGATCCAGCACAATCGCCGCTTCGGGAAAGCCGTCGATCAGCTGCTCGATCAACAACGCCTGCGGCTCGGCAAATACATCGGCCGCCGCAGGAGCAATGCTTGCGCCGGCCGCCGCTTCCGTGCGCCCAAGCAAAGCCCGCCAGGCGCCGCGCAACCGGGTTACCAACGGAGTGGAAAGGCTGCGGCGCTCGTCATTTGTGGCCATGATCAATTGGCGTCGGTTTTTTCCGATTCGATCTCGCTGCGGATCGGCGCAGTCACCGATTTTATCACCACCGGCTCCGCTGGGCGACGCGTCCCGCTCAAGTTCAGCCAGATTTCGCGCGACCCCAGAATGGCCAAGGCAAGCGCAAACGGAATGATGTAGTAAAGCAGCCTGAAAAGAAGCAAACCGGCCAGCACCTCTTCCTTGTCGAATTGCCACAGCGCGACCAGCATGGCGGCATCGAACACGCCAAGCCCGCCGGGCGCGTGGCTCGCGAAACCGAGCAGCGTCGCCGACACGAAGACCACTGCCATCGTGACGAAACCGATGTCCGGGTGGGTCGGCAACAACATGTACATGGCGAGCGCGCAGCTGCCGAGATCGAGAATGCCAATCCCGATCTGCAGCAACGTGGAGGGCCCGCTCGGCAACTCGACTTTCCAATCGCCTTGGCCGATTTCCCGCGGCGCGCTCCAGACCCAGGCGACGTAGGATATCAGCACCAGCAATATCGTGATGCCGATGCCGCGATTGAGCCAGTCCGGCAACTGGTCGATCGGCCCGGCCGCTTGCGGATGATAGGTAACGCCGAGTCCCAGCACTGTGGCATTGCCAAGCCAGAACGTCAGGCCGGCGACAAAGCAGATCTTGGCAACTTCGATGGCGTCCAGCCCGTAGTGGGAGTAGATGCGATAACGAACGGCGCCGCCGGTGAAAACGGTGGCACCGACGTTGTGACCGATCGAATAGCTCGTGAAGCCTGCGAGCGCGGCAATGCGATACGGGACCTCTTTGCGGCCGATCGTGCGCAAGGCAAACCAGTCGTAGAAGGTCAACGTGAAATAGCCGCACGCCACGAAAAATGCGGCGGCCGCGATGTGCACCGGGCTCGTCGCTTTTAGCGCCGCGACCACTTCCTCGACATCGGTGTCGCGCAGCATGTGAAAAAGAACAACGACCGCGACCGAAATGATCGCAATGCTCAGCATCACGCCAATGCGATTCCAGCCAATTGTCTCTTGAAAAAAACGCGCCACCGCGCGCAGTACTCCGACCATTCATCCTCCGCTTCGGCGTATCGCCCCAAACGCCGCGCGCCGTTAGAGCGCTGTCCCGACCCCTAGCAGAACTCAGATCGCGGGGCGAGTGGACTGCCCCCCGTCCTGTCATGTGATAGGATGCCAAAAATAAGGCCGTTAATAATTGTCAGCGACAGCCTTTTCGGGAGGCCCCACATGAGCCGGTCCGATCATTCCCGCCGTACGGTCCTTAAGGGCGCCGGCCTTGGCATGGGCGCCGGGCTGCTATCCGGCCTCGCTCCCGCAGTAGCATCCGAAACCGCAGAAATATGGGCCCATGAATATTGGGCAAATAAAGACGGCGTGAAGCTCAATCTGTGGCGCAAGCGGATTGGCGCTCCGCCGATCAGGCCCCGGTGAAAAACGCGCGCAGCGCTTCGGTCGTCTCCTTCGGCGCCTCTTCCGACAGATAGTGGCCGCAAGGCAGCGCCTGGGCGCCGACAATGTTGGCCGCGTAGTTGCGCCAGATCTCAGCCGGACCGGGCTTGTGGTTGCGCCCGACCCCACCGGTCGCGCCCCATAACAGAAGGACGGGGCACTCGATCTTTCGCCCGGCCTCAAAGTCCTTGGTGTCCATCTCAAGGTCGACCCCGAACGTCGCGCGATAGTCCTCGCAGATGGCGTGAATGGTTTCCGGATTGCGGAAGCAGCGTTTGTATTCGGCGAGCGCCGTGGGATCGAAGAAGCTCAAACCTTGCTTGGTTTTCGCAAGCTTCTTTTCGATGAACCAATCGGGGTCCGCACCCATCATGCGCTCGGGCAGATCGTAGGGCTGAATATTGAAGAACCAGTGCCAGGAGAAGGTGCCCCATTGCCGGCTGACGTGATTGAGCAGGTGATGCTGCGGAATGATGTCGAGAATTGCCGCGCGCGTGACTTTTTGCGGGTGGTCGAGGCACATGCGATGCAGGACACGCGCGCCGCGATCATGGCCCGCCGCATAAAACGTGTCGAAGCCGAGCGCCGCCATAACCTCGATATGATCCTGCGCCATCGCGCGGAACGAATAACCGGAATGATCCTCGCCGCCGGGCGGCTTTTCGGAATCGCCGTAGCCGCGCAGGTCGGTGCACAC
>DASSYU010000184.1:0-6666 GCA_035703125.1 Pseudolabrys sp.
GGCCGCGGCGGCGGCGAAGCGGCCAAGGGCTATCTCGCACTCAATATCAACGGCCTTGGTGCCAACTACCCGGCGCTCCAGGACATCAAGAAATATGTCGTGGACAAGGGCAAGAGCCAGGTCGAAAAGGACAAGTTCGCGGAAAACTTCTACAACCGCGGTGTCTACAACTCGGTGCTTGTCGCCGAGGCGATTCGCAACGCACAGAAGCTGTCCGGCAAGAAGGTTGTCACCGGGGAAGATGTGCGTCGCGGCTTAGAGGCGCTTAACATCAGCGAAGCGCGGTGGAAGGAGCTCGGCTTGCCGGGCTTTGGCGCGCCGATAACGAACGTGAGCTGCACCGATCACAACGGGCACGCGCCCGCGTATATGCAGCAATGGGATGGCACCAAATGGGTCAAGATTTCCGACTGGATCCAGCCCATGAAGGACAAAGTGCGCCCGCTGCTCGACGCGGCTGCCACCGAATATGTCGAGAAGAACACCGGTTGGCCGAAGCGGACTGAGCCTTGCGACAAGTCGTCGTAAGAAACCGCTACATGAAAAAACCTCTCCCCGGAAACGGGGAGAGGTTCACCGTTCGGAGTGGTCCTTGATGTCCGCCGTTGAGCGAACAAGCCCGACACCACTTGCGCAGAATGAGCGCATCCTCTCCGTCAACAACATCGAAGTGATCTACGATCACGTCATTCTGGTGCTCAAGGGCGTGTCGCTCGAAGTACCGAAGGGAGGGATCGTCGCGTTGCTCGGCGCCAATGGCGCTGGCAAGACCACGACGCTCAAGGCGATCTCCAATCTGCTGCACGCCGAGCGCGGCGACGTGACCAAGGGCTCGATCATATTCGACCAGGCCGAGGTCCAGGACCTGTCACCCAACGAGCTCGTGCGACGAGGCTGCATCCAGGTCATGGAAGGCCGTCATTGCTTCGGCCATCTGACGATCGAAGAAAACCTCTTGACCGGCGCCTTCACGCGGCGCGACGGCAAGGCCGCGATCAAGCGCGATCTCGATCTGGTCTACGGTTATTTCCCCAAGCTTCGCGAACGCAAGGATTCGCTCGCCGGCTACACCTCGGGGGGCGAACAGCAGATGTGCGCCATCGGCCGCGCATTAATGTCGCGCCCCAAGATGATCCTGCTCGACGAGCCTTCGATGGGACTCGCGCCCCAGATCGTCGAGGAAATATTCGAGATCGTGAAGAACCTGAACGAAAAAGAGGGCGTCTCCTTCCTGCTGGCCGAGCAGAACACCAATATGGCGCTGCGTTTCGCGCGCTACGGCTATATTCTCGAAAACGGCCGCGTGGTGATGGACGGTGAAGCCAGGGCGCTCGCCGAAAATGAAGACGTCAAGGAATTCTACCTCGGCATATCCGAGGGCCGGCGCAAATCGTTCCGCGAAGGCAAGCATTATCGCCGGCGCAAGAGGTGGCTCGCCTAGGCCATGACCGGCCACTACGACTCGCTGGAAACCCGCGATCCTGCCGCGCGCGAGCGCGAGCAGTTCGCGCAGATGCCCGCTTTTATCGCGCACGCCATGACGGCGCAGGGATGGGCCAAGCATCTCGCCGGAGCGGACGCAAAAACGGTCAACTCGCGCGCAGCTCTGGCGAAGCTGCCGGTTCTCCGCAAGACCGATTTCACGGCGTTGCAGAAAGAATTCCCGCCGTTCGGTGGGCTCAATGCCACCCCGGCTGCCAGCGCAAAGCGGCTGCTGATGTCGCCCGGGCCGATCTTCGAACCGGAAGGAATGGACCAGGATTGGTGGGGCGCGGCGCGCGCGCTTTTTGCAGCCGGTTTCCGCAAGGGCGATATCGCGCACAATTCCTTTGCCTATCACCTCACGCCCGGTGGTTTCATCATGGAGTCGGGCGCGCATGCGCTTGGCTGCGCGGTCATCCCAGGCGGCGTCGGAAATACGGAGCAGCAGCTCGAGGCGATCGCGCACTATCGGCCGACCGGCTATGTCGGCACGCCGGACTTCCTGAAGATTCTGCTCGATACCGCCGAAAAATCGGGAAAAGATGTGTCGTCGCTCAAGCGCGGTCTTGTCTCGGGTGCCGCGCTGCCCGCATCGCTCCGAGACGAGCTTGGCCGGCGCGGTGTTGCAGTTCTTCAATGCTATGCCACCGCCGAGCTGGGGGTGATCGCTTACGAGAGTGAGGCCCGCGAAGGCATGATCGTGAACGAAACCGTCATCGTGGAAATCGTTCGGCCAGGCACCGGCGATCCCTTGCCGGACGGGGAGGTCGGGGAAGTGGTCGTGACGTCCTTCAATCGCGACTATCCAATGATCCGGCTCGCCACCGGCGATCTCTCGGCGCTGATACCGGGTGTTTCACCGTGCGGTCGCACGAATGTACGCATCAAGGGGTGGATGGGCCGCGCCGACCAGACGGCCAAGGTGAAGGGCATGTTCGTGCATCCCAAGCAGATCGCCGAAGTCGCGGCGCGACATCCTGAGCTCAAGCGGGTCCGCCTTGTCGTCGATCGCGAGGCCGAACAGGATACGATGACGTTGCTGGCCGAGTGTGCGCCGGCCGATGCCGCTCTTGCGGCCGCGATCGCTGCGACCTTGCAATCGGTCACGAAACTGAAGGGCTCCGTGAAACTGGTGACGCCCGGCACGCTGCCGAATGACGGCAAGCTGATCGCGGACGAGCGCAAACCATGAGCCCTGCGACAGTTCCGGCAACCGGCGGCCGGATCGGTGTGCTGCTGGTCAACCTCGGCACGCCCGATGCGACCGGCTACTGGCCGATGCGCCGTTATCTCAAGGAATTTCTGTCGGACCGGCGCGTGATCGAGGAGAACCGCCTCAAATGGTGGTTCGTGCTTAATTTCATCATCCTGACGGTCCGGCCGGGCCGCAAGGGGCGCGACTACGACAAGATCTGGAACAAGGAAGGTAATGAGTCGCCACTGAAAAACATCACACGCTCGCAGTCCGACAAGCTCGACGAGATCTTTGACAAGATGGACAAGCGCATCAGGGTTGACTGGGCCATGCGCTATGGGAATCCATCGATCCACTCGCGGCTCGAAGCTCTGGCGGCTCAGGACTGCGAGCGCGTTCTGGTCGTGCCGCTCTATCCTCAATATGCCGCTGCAACGACGGCAACGGTCTGCGATGAAGTCTTCCGTGCTCTGCGCCGCATGCGGTTTCAGCCAACGTTGCGTGTCGCCGCGCCGTACTATGCCGAGCCCGTCTATATCGATGCGCTTGCGGCCTCGCTCAATACGGAACTGGCAAAGCTTTCGTTCAAGCCGGACGTGATCATCGCCTCCTACCACGGAATGCCGGAAGACTACGTCGCCAAGGGCGACCCCTATCTCAAGCATTGCGGCGAGACGACCGCACTGCTGCGCAAGAAGCTCAAGTTCGACGAGGAACGCCTGATCATGACGTTCCAGTCGCGCTTCGGCACCGCCGAGTGGCTCAAGCCCTATACCGATGCGACAGTGAAATCGCTGGCGGAGCGTGGCGTGAAGAATCTCGCTGTGATCACGCCGGGCTTTGCGGCGGATTGCCTTGAGACCCTGGAAGAGATCGCGATGGAAAACGCGGCCGTCTTCCTTAGGGCCGGTGGAGCGAACTTTGCAGCGATCCCCTGTCTCAACGATACTCCCGGCGGCATGGCCGTGATCCGCGATATTGTTGCGCGCGAGCTCAAGGGCTGGGTGTAGCTGGTGAAACCGGGCGCTTGAGCGGGCAACGAACGCGCCGGATGCCGACTACACCACGAGCATCGTCATGCTTGGCTTGCGCGTGCAGCGTTAGCTATTTGCCGTCAAGCAAGCGGCGCATTTCGGCGCGAAGCTCGGTTGCAATATCTTCGCGCTGCAGCCCATAAGCCACGTTCGCTGCGAGAAATCCGATTTTCGAGCCACAGTCGAAGCTGCGGCCTTCGAATTTCAGTCCATAAAACGGCTGGATGCGTGCCAACGCCACCATCGCGTCGGTGAGCTGAATTTCACCGCCAGCGCCCGCCGCCTGCTTTTCGAGCAGCTCGAAGATCTGCGGCTGCAAGATATAGCGTCCGGTGATGGAAAGATTGGAAGGCGCTTCGCTGGCTTTTGGCTTTTCGACCATCTTGGTGATCGAGAATGTTTTTCCCTTTGCAGCGCCGACGCCGACCACGCCGTACATATGCACGCGTTCGGCCGGGATCTCCTCGACCGCAATGATATTGGCATTGTCATCGAGATCCTTGGCGGCATCGATCATCTGGGCCAGGCAGCCGCGCGGGTGTTGGACCAGCACATCGGGCAGCAGCAGTGCAAACGGCTCATGGCCGACGAGCTCACGGGCACACCACACGGCGTGACCGAGGCCGAGTGGCGATTGCTGGCGCGTGAAGCTGACGGTTCCCGCCTCAGGCAGGTCCTTCGACAGCAGACTGAGCTCGGCCTTCTTGCCGCGCTCCGTCAAGGTTAATTCGAGTTCGAACTGGCGATCGAAGTGGTCCTCGATCACGCTTTTGTTCCGGCCCGTCACGAAGATGAGATGCTCGATGCCGGCCTGACGTGCTTCATCGACGACATGCTGGATCAACGGCCGGTCGACGACCGGAAGCATCTCCTTGGGCATGGCCTTGGTCGCGGGCAAAAAGCGGGTTCCGAGACCGGCCACGGGAAATATGGCTTTGCGAATGCGGGTCATGCGAGAATCTTCAATATGAGTCGTGAATTCCGGCGCAGAAAGCACGGGTCAGGGTGGGGGGTCCAGATGCGACATAAAGAAGTACACCATTAACGCCCCTGAAATGATATCGGGGCACCCATAGATTGGGGATGACGGATTAACAACGGGACGGGCATGCGCGCACGGTTGCCATTAGTCGTCATTGCGGGCGTTTTTGCGGCTGCCGGCGGAATCGCCGGAGCGCAGGATTCCCGTAACCCCGCCACCACGGGCGCGCTGTCGCAGCCTGCGCCCCAACAGGTCGTGGAGTGGAGTGGGCAGTCAGGGGCATCCGGCCATTCGCTCATGACAGCTGAGGCAATCCGTGCCTCCGCGGCGAATTTTCCTGGCTGCATCCAGCGACTCTGGCCGGCGGCCGCAAAACGTGGCATTTCGCGAAATACTTTTGCAAAGTACACGGCGGCGTTGACGCCTGATCTTCGGATCATGGATCTGCTCGACAACCAGCCTGAGTTCACCAAATCGGTCTGGGACTATCTCGATATCCTCGTGACGAACGAACGTATCGAGCGGGGTCGCGCGCTGCTGGAAAAATACCGCAGCGTTTTTGATTCCGTGGAGCGGACCTATGGCGTCGACCGCTATACGATCGCGGCAATTTGGGGCGTCGAGAGCAACTACGGAACGCTTGGCGGCGAGCGTCCGGTCCTGCGCTCAACCGCGACGCTGGCCTGTATTGGACGGCGGCAGAACTATTTCCGCGAGGAATTCCTGTCGACTCTTGAAATTCTTCAGCATGGCGACGTCCGTCCTGAGCATCTGGTCGGCTCATGGGCCGGAGCATTCGGTCCGACTCAGTTCATGCCAACCGCATTCAAGCGCTATGCCGTCGACTTTGACCGTGACGGGCGTCGTGATGTCGTCGATTCGATGCCTGACATCATCGCATCCACTGCCAACAATCTGAAAAAAGACGGCTGGATCACCGGCCAGACGTGGGGCCACGAGGTCGTGGTTCCGGCGACATTCAATTTCCTTCTCGCCGATCATGGCCGGTCGATGACCATCCACGAATGGGAACGTCACGGCATCAGGCGCGCCGACGGCCATCCGTTCCCACGACCGAATGACCACGCGTTTCTGCTGGTGCCCGCCGGCGTGCAGGGACCCGGCTTCCTGATGCTCACGAACTTCAGCGTCATCATGAAATACAACCCCGCTGAAGCCTATGCCTTGGCGATCGGGCATCTGGCGGATCGGCTGCGCGGCGGGGGCCCGTTCGCACAGGACTGGCCGCGATATGAGCGTGTTCTGTCGCGGACGGAGCGGCTGGAACTTCAACAGCTGCTTGCGCGGCACGGTTTTGATGTCGGCGAGCCCGATGGTCAGTTTGGACTTAGGACCCGTGCTGCAATTCGCGAATTCCAGTCCAAAAGCGGCCGGATTCCGGACGGTTTTGCCTCTGCCGGCATCCTGGACCAACTGCGTGCGCGTTAAGGATAGCGGCCCGGCCACCTTTGAGTTGACATTTTTCGGGCGCTAATGGTCCATGGCGGTGAGCGCCGTTGCAGCAGTACGGACCCATTGGTTTGGCACCTCGCATGACTGGAAAGAACCGGTTCTCGCGCTGGCTTGTTGGAGTGGCCCTTCTGGCCGCGGTGGACGTCGTGGGCCTTGCCACTCTCGAACTGGCCATCAGCTCACCGGCACAGGCGCAGTTGTTTGGCGATGACCGCTTTCCATTTCTAAGCCGGCAGCGCCCGCAGCGGCCGAGCGGCGGCGGATTTTTCGGCGGCGGATTTTTCGGTGGCGGCCAGCGGCAATTCGACAACACCGAGCAGCAGGCACCCGTCGACAACTCGCGAGCGCCGCCGCCGAAAAAGGCGGAAGCAAAGCCGGATGCAGTTGCGCCGACGACCTCTATCGTCGTCATGGGCGATGCCATGGCCGACTGGCTTGCCTACGGAATGGAAGACGCCTTTGCGGATTCACCGGAGATTGCCGTTGTCCGCAAAAATAAA
>DASSYU010000197.1:0-3367 GCA_035703125.1 Pseudolabrys sp.
CGAACATGGTGCCAAATTTTTGCACGGCATGGGCCACCGCGCGCTCGCCTTGATGATGAAAAAGCCGTTGCAGGGCCGTTGGCGAGCAATAAAACGGCACCTGGAGCTTTTGCCCCATGACAACGACCGACAAGTCAATCCGCTCAGCACCCCTCAACACATTAGGTAAAAGGTCGCACTCTTCGAATGCGGCCGTGTTTCTTCGATAGGTGGTCTCATCGTCGGCAGCGCCATCGATGTAGTTGAAGATTGGACCCGGCAGACGCCGTCGCGCTAGCTCTCGGAAATCATGATAATTGAAGCAGTGTTTCAAGCGCATGCTGCCCCCGCAACAAACACCGTTAGCGTAAGCTAGAATGAAGAATTGTACGAGCTTAACCCATAGCGGCAAATCGACGTGGCGAAAAGTGTCCGGTTTTGACCCAAAGCACGGGACGTCGAATTCTGCGGCATTCAATGCTAGGTTTTCACCCGGGGGGGGCCGAATGTCTGCCGACGCGCCAGCAGGTCGATCGGCGGCTACGAATGGTGACGTGGCACTTGGAGTCGAGGCCGCCGAGCACGAGCGCCAATTCCGCGAAATCCTGGAGTTCAGTCCGGCTGCGCTGCTGGTCGTAGACGAGGATGGGCGGCTGCTTTTTCACAATATGTGGTTGCGGGAGCTGCTTGGATACGGGAAGGATGAGCTCGACCGCATCGACACTCGCAAGTTTTGGCACGACGTCGAACAGCGTTCGCGGATCATCGCGTCGCTGCGCGAGCGCGGCGGACAGATTCTCAACGAGAGGTGGTTTGGCGCACCAAGAACGGCCAGCTCCTGGATCTTCTACTGACCTACGCGCAGGTGGCCTATCGTGGTGGCCACATCAGCTTCGTTGGGGGCAAGCGGGTGCTGTGGGTCTACGACGTCACGGCCCAGACTCGGCACGAGCTCCAGGTCGTCGAGCAGGAGCGGCAGCTCCGCGAAATCCTCGACTACTGTCCAGCGGCGGTGTGCGTCGTTGATGATGAAGGGCGTATCCTCTTCCACAACCGGCGCATGCGCGACCTGCTGGGATATGAGAAGGAAGAGCTTCATCTATTCGACACCAAGCTGTTTTGGCTCGACCTTGGCCATCGAACGCGCATCATCGAGCTGCTGCGTACACGCGGCGGTCAATTGCTCAATGAAGAAGTGATCTGGAAGAGAAAAGGGGGCGAACCGCTCCACCTGCTGATTTCATATGTGCAGGTCGCCTACCACGGCGGCCACGTCGCGGTGGCTGGGGGCAAGCGGCTGTTCTGGCTTTACGACATAACGCCGCTGCGTCGCGCGGAACAGGCGCGGCTGCGCAGCGAGCGTCGGCTCGCCGAAGCAATCGAAAGCATCTCGGAAGGTTTTGTCTGCTATGACGGGGAGGACCGGCTGGTCATTTGCAACTCGTGCTACCGCGACCTGCTTTACCCAGGCCTGGAAATCGAGCTGACCGCGGGAACAACGTTCGAGAGCATCATTCGGCGCGCCGCGGAGAGCGGCTACGTGACGGACGCACAAGGCCGCGTTGAGGAGTGGGTGGCAGAGCGGCTGCGCCAACATCGCAACCCGGGCGAGCCGCAGGTGCAGCGTCGCAGCAATGGCCGGTGGGTCATGGTCAGCGAACGGCACACGGAGGACGGCGGCACCGTCGCGGTCTATTCCGACATCACCGAGCTCAAGCAGCGCGAACAGGACTTGACTGAGAAGTCCAACGCGCTCGCGGCGCTATCGTCGAAACTCGCCAAATACCTGGCCCCGCAGGTATACGACTCAATCTTTACCGGTCAGCAAGAGGTCAAGATCGTCAGCAAACGCAAGAAGCTGACTGTGTGCTTCTCTGATCTGGTCGGCTTTACCGAGATTACCGACAAGATGGAGTCGGAAGATCTCACTCACCTTCTCAACCACTATCTCACCGAAATGTCGAAGATCGCGCTGCAGTACGGCGCCACGATCGATAAATACGTCGGCGACGCTATCGTAATGTTCTTTGGCGATCCGACCACGCTGGGAGTGAAGGAGGATGCGCTGGCCTGCGTCCAAATGGCGATCGCCATGCAAAAGCGCGTCGGCGAGTTGGCTGGGGGTTGGCGCAACGGTGGCATCGAGGTGCCGCTTCGCTGCCGGATCGGCATTCATACAGGCTATTGCACCGTCGGTAATTTCGGCAGCGACGACCGCATGGACTACACGATGGTCGGAGGCACCGTGAACCTTGCCTCACGGCTTGAGCATGAAGCACCGCCTGGCGGCGTGCTGATCTCGTTTGAGACCTACGCGCACGTAAAGGACGACGTGCGTTGCGAGGAGCGCGGCCGGGTGCAGGTAAAAGGCATCGCGGAACCAGTTGCAACATATGCTGTCATAGGACTGCATCAGGATTTAGAAAAAGCCGATACGCGCCATCTCAAGCTTGAACTGGAAGTCGACCGCATGTCCAACGACGAACGCAAGGCCGCGGCGGATGCGTTACGTCGCGCGCTCGGATTACTCGAAAACGACGGCCAAGGCTCGCACTGAGCGAGTTGCTGCATGTCCGCTTTTGGCCCTTAGCGGACATCAGCTAGTGAATCGCACATGTCTGCTTCTCTAATCGGCCGGTTGGGGTCAAGTGCTTCAGACTCTCCGCCAGTGCAGTGTCGACGTCGCTCACGGGCTCGTGCTTCTCTCCGGAATCGGCACCAAGGCCCTTCCATCATGGGGTTCGAGAACGAGGCGGACCAATCTTTTGGGCGGCGTTGCCGGCGGTCTGACGGCAGGTCCAAGCGGACATACGATCTCACCTCATCCATCGTCCCGCGAGGGACATCATGCCACCATACGGTGGAGCTCACGTTTTCTCCTATCGGGTTTGATCTTGCATCGTCATGCTGCTGCAGCCTCTTGCCGGCTCCAGCTGAACTCGGTGCCGTCAACCCAGATGCGATGCATGATCACTGCCAGCCGGCGCGCCAGTGCCACGATTGCCTTCTTCATGCCGCGGCGCCTGGCGATTTGCATCGCCCAGGCCTTGAGCCAGGACCATCGTGTTGAGCGCACCAGCATGACTTGAGCCGCTTCGTAGAGCATCACCCGCATCATCTCGTCCCCGCACCTGGATATGCCGCCGGTGCGGTCGCTCTCCCCGGATTGATACTTGCAGGGCGTTAGTCCCAGTGCTGCCCCAACGGCCCTGGAGTTTCGGAAGCGCGCAGGCACATCAAGGGTGGCCCGGAAGGTCAGCGCCACAACCGGCCCGACCCCGGGCACCGTCATCAGACGCCGGCACACGTCATCGTCGCGGACGATGACCAGCAAGCGGCGGTGCAGGACGGCGATCTGCTCGCGTAGCACTCTGCGAACGACGAGCAG
>DASSYU010000199.1:0-2835 GCA_035703125.1 Pseudolabrys sp.
CTTGTGATCATGCAGAAAGCGGGCAATCTGTCCCCTTAGCTCGGACGTTTTCAGCACGTCTCCCAGCGAACCAGCCGTATCGAAAAGCTCGCGCTGGAGCTTCGTCGGGATCGTGTTCCACTGCATGATGACCGCCGCTCCCAGGCAGCGAAGAATATGCTCCTCGACCTCCGCGACAGCATTCCGGTCGCGGGGTTTTCCCGCGGCTCCGTCCTGCGCGTCGAGGCCTCGCGACCGGATCATTTTGTCGAAACTATCCGACAGCCAGGTCTCGTTTTGCGCGAGTTCGGTGAAGCTTTGCTCCGAACGTTGCAATTCATGGATTTCGCTCGGAACGTCCGTGTGTTTGAGTGCTTCGGCGCTTTCCGCCGCTTTTTTTCGAAATTGTTTGACCGCGAACATGAGACGCTCCTCTGTGACACCAATGGCGGTCTTGCCGCTCAACGGTGCCGTAACGCCTGCTTATTGGTTGCTGGTCACTTTATATGGGGACGATCAGGATGAATTGCGACGTCTCTTTTCGCGATTTCCGCGATTGCTTCATCTTTACCTCAAATGATTTCGTCGGAAAGAGGCGGCACGGGCACTTTATTCCGAAAAACCGCCCCTACCCCCTGTGGTGACCGCAATTCATCCCCAAATAGACGTGAGTCGCGCTTGGAGAAGGTTGTCCAAACCGGATGAGCATTCGAACGACCCGCAAAATTGTCGAATTCAGCAATCCCTTCTCGATCGAAGGGATTGGCCGGGTTTTGCCCGCCGGCAGTTATCACATCGTGACCGACGAGGAATTGATCGAGGGGCTCTCGTTTCCCGTTTACCGCCGCGTGGCGACGATGATACTGGCCTATACAAGATCCTCCCCAGTGCCTTCGACCGAGATGCTAACCATCGACCCGCTTGATCTGGCTGCGGCAATCGAGCGTGACAAACGGACGGCAAAGCAACCATGATGCGCTTCGCGCGGCTGTCTTAGGCGAAAAGTCGACAAACATGACGATCAGTTTTCCAAACCCCAGCCGCAGTTACGACGCAACGCGGCAAGCGGTTCGCTTCTGGGGATATGACCGGTCGATGGAAAGCTCATTCATTATCACGGCTGATACCCTGAAGCACATTCAACCAAACGTTCGGTTCGATCCGGCTGAACTTCTGCGCGCGTTCGACATCCACCGGGAGCGCATCTACGCGATCGCCGCCAAGGTCTATTCTCGCGGCGGCAAAGGCTACTTCGAGCTCAACGTGGCCGACGCTTGATATCGCGGTCGCATTACGCTTTCGAAAAGCGCCAATAGTTCTTGCAACATCGTTGCCGGCCATCGCATGCAAAATTGGCGATGAGCATGCCGGTCAACATCAAAGGAAACGTACGTGACCCAAGCAACAAAGAAACCGACAAATCTGAGCGTGAACGCAATGCCTGCCGACGGCTATGTCATGACGGTCGACGGGAAGCTCAAAGCCCGATACGAGAGCGAAAGCGAAGCGAGGACGGCAGCTTCAAAACTCAAGTAAAGTTACCCGGTGCTTCAGATCGCGGTGTATGACGCGGCGCAACGGACGTATACGGCGGTCAGCTCCCAGGAAAAACAATAGTCCACAACTGGCGGGGTCGCCGGTCACTCCCGCCGAAAAGCGCACAAGCTGGGCTGAGTGGCCGCATCGTCCCCTTTCAATCCATCTATACATGCGCAAGGTGGCCAGGCCCCCGAGCGCCTAGCCTGATGCGTGGCCGGGCGATATCCTGCCGGCGCAAGCGCATTGCTCATGCATTCACTTCGGGGGGCCGACCATCATGCGATATTCGTTTTGCCTGTTCGCTGCCGCTCTCGGCCTTGCCCTTTGCGCCGGCGACGCGGTTATGGCCCAGACGTCATCCAAGCCCCCGAGCAAGCGCGAGCTGATGCGCCAGGACAGCGAGGAATGCGCCAAGCAGGTACCACGCCTCGAACCCTTCGCCGACTGTGTCTTCAAGCGGCAAGCCGCGCGAAAGGCCGCCGCAAAACAGGAAAGGGCGGCGCGCCGGGTGCAACGGAAACAAGAGGCCGATGCCGCCAGGCAGGCACGCCGCGAGCAGACCCGGAAGCAAATCGAACAGATCAAGGCCGACCGCGTTAAGCGGGCCGAATGCAGCAAGCAGGCACGCGCGCAGAAGCTGCCGCTTGGGCAACGGCCAAACTTCATCGCAATCTGCATGGGCAAGTGAGCCCGCACCATGCCCGCGCCTGAGCTGTAGAGCGCGTGGTCCAAGAGACTGCGACGCGCGCGAAATGTCCCTGACCAGAAATCGGGTGGGCTGGCGGGCAGCGGTGACCTAAGCCGCAGTGACTCGAGGAAACGACGAGAAAGCCAATGTCGAGCCGCACCGTGAACAAAACATATGGCACCGTCAGCTCTGACCGGCTGAGGGAGATGAGCGGCCTGGAGTTTGTCCAAGGGCTCGTGAATGGCTCGCTACCCCTTAATACGATAGCCGAGACCTTGGGCTATGACGTGACCGAGGCGGTGAAGGGCCGCGTCGTCGTCACATGCGTGCCGAATGACACCCATCTCAACCCGTTTGGCACGGTGCACGGTGGACTGGCGGCCACGCTGCTCGACAGCTGCATGGGTCTTGCCGTGCTTTCGAGCCTGGACAAGGGCGCCAGTCAGACGACGCTTGAGTTCAAGATCTCGCTCCTGCGCCCCATCACACCGGAAACAGGTCCGATCAAAGCAGAAGGCAACCTCTTAAACTGCGGCCGGCGTATTGGAACGGCCGAAGGACGCGTCACGGATTCTCAGGGACGGTTGCTTGCCCACGGCACGACGACGTGCATGATCTTCCAAGGCTAG
>DASSYU010000257.1:0-3768 GCA_035703125.1 Pseudolabrys sp.
TAAGGCGGTTGCGCCGATGGCTCAAGGGGAAGTGTGCATTGACCGCATCAGCCCTTGCCCTTACATCGCGGCCATGGCGGTTCGCGACATTCTCATCATCCCCGACAAGCGCCTTCGGCTCAAATCCGAGCCGGTGAAGGCTGTTGACAAGACATTGCGCGCACTGATCAACGATATGTTCGAGACGATGTATGCGGCGCCCGGCATCGGGCTTGCCGCGATTCAGATTGGCGCGGCGCGACGCGTCGTTACCATGGATCTAGCGAAAAAAGACGAGCCGAAGCAGCCGCAGGTCTTCATCAATCCGGAGGTGACCTGGGTTTCGGACGAAAAGGCAACTTATGAGGAAGGATGTCTCTCAATTCCTGAATATTACGAGGAGGTCGAGCGCCCGAAGTCGGTCCGGGTGAAGTACCTCGATCTCGATCTCAAACCACATGAGATCGAGGCGGACGGGCTGCTCGCCACCTGCCTGCAACACGAAATCGACCATACCAATGGCGTGCTGTTCATCGATCATATTTCCAAGCTCAAGCGCAGCATGGTGATGAAGAAATTCAAGAAGGCGGCAAAGAAAACCGAAGGTGCAAAGCCGCTTTCCGAGGACGAAGAGCCTTCGCATCACATCGGCTGACAGCGGGCGCGCCCGCGCGCAGGATGGTGCCTCAATGCGCCTGATTTTCATGGGCACGCCTGACTTCGCCGTGCCGACGCTGGTCGAGCTCGCTGCGCGCGGGCACGAGATTGCGGCGGTCTACACGCGCGCGCCCAAGCCGGCCGGCCGCGGCATGGATGTGCAGCACACGCCTGTGGAGCAGGAGGCGCGCCGGCTTGCACTCGCCGTGCACACGCCGAGGACGCTTAAGGATGACGAAGCCCAGGCTGCGTTCCGCGCACACAATGCCGACGCTGCCGTCGTGGTCGCCTACGGCCTGATCCTGCCGAAATCGGTCCTCGAAGCGCCACGGCTCGGATGCTTCAACGTCCACGCTTCGCTGCTGCCACGCTGGCGCGGGGCTGCGCCCATCAACCGCGCCATCATGGCGGACGATGCCGAATCCGGCGTCACCATCATGAAGATGGATGAGGGGCTCGACACCGGCGCCATGGCCATGGCGGAACGAATGCCCATCGGATCCGACATGACGGCGGGCGATCTTCACGATGCCCTGTCGCGCCTTGGCGCCGATCTGATGCTGCGCGCGCTCGCCGCCGCCGAGCGCGGCTCGCTCGCGCTCACGCCGCAGCCGGCCGCGGGCGTCACCTATGCCGAGAAGATTTCCAAGAACGAAACGCGCATCGACTGGTCGAAGCCCTGGAAGCAGGTGCACGATCACATCCGCGGGCTTTCACCGTTTCCCGGCGCCTGGTTCGAAATCGATGGCGTGCGGGTCAAGGCGCTACGCTCGACCAAAGGCGACGGCTCCGGCGCGGCCGGCACGGCGCTCGATAACAAACTCACCATCGCGTGCGGTGCGGGAGCGGTGCGTCTCACGCAGGTGCAGCGCACCGGCAAGCAGCCGATGTCGGCGGACGATTTCCTGCGCGGCACGCCGGTGAAACCCGGCATGCGGGTGGCGTGACATGCCGCGCTACAAGCTGACAGTTGAATATGACGGGCGGCCATTTGCCGGCTGGCAGATCCAGGCCGACCAGCTCACCGTGCAGGGCCTGCTCACCGCCGCGGTCGAAGCGCTCTCCGGCGATAAAACGCTGGTGCAAGGCGCCGGCCGTACCGATGCCGGCGTCCATGCGCGGGCTCAGGTCGCCCACGCCGATCTCACGAAGGAATGGGATACCGACACCATACGCGACGCGCTCAATGCGCATCTGCGGCCGCACCCGATTGCGATTCTCGCAGCCGAACGTGCCGCGGATGATTTCAACGCGCGCACCTCGGCCATCAGGCGGCACTATCTCTACCGCATCATCAATCGCCGCGCTGATCTTACGCTCGAAGCCGGCCGTGCCTGGCGCGTGCCGCGTCCGCTCGACGCGGCGGCGATGCACGAGGCGGCGCAGCGCCTGATCGGAAAGCACGATTTCACAACGTTCCGCTCGACCGAATGCCAGGCCAAATCGCCAGTGAAAACGCTCGATATTCTCAAGGTCGAGCGCAGCGGCGAGGACGTCTACGTGACCTCGGTCGCGCGGTCGTTCCTGCACAATCAGGTGCGCTCGATGGTTGGCTCGCTTGTTCCGGTCGGCGAGGGCAAATGGAGTCCCGACGACCTCGCGAAGGCGCTCGAGGCGCGCGATCGCGCGGCCTGCGGCCCTGTCGCGCCGCCGGACGGGCTGTACCTGATGAAAGTGGAATATTGAGCCCTGGTTTTGCGGGGCCGAGGCCCGTCAGGCGAAATACCGATCGATGATCTTGCGATAGATCGTCGTCAGCGCGCGCAGGTGGGCAACCGGTACGCGCTCATCGACCGCATGCATGGTCTGCCCGACGAGGCCGAATTCGACCACGGGACAATGGTGCGTGATGAACCGCGCGTCCGACGTGCCGCCGGTCGTCGACAGCGTCGGCTTGCGGCCGGTGACTTCCGCAACAGCGGCCGCGACCAGATTGGTGAACGGCCCCGGCTTAGTCACGAACACGCCGGCGTTCGACGGTTCCCATTGGAATGTGAATTTGATTTTTCCGCCGGCTGCCTTCGCCGCGCGCTGTTCGATCAGCTTTTTCAGCGAATCGAGCGTGTGGTTGTCGTTGAAACGGATATTGAAGCGCGCGCGTGCCTCGCCGGGAATGAGGTTGACCGTCTTGTTGCCGACGTCGACCGAAGTGAACTCGAGATGTGACGGCGCGAATTGCGCGCTGCCCTGGTCGAGGGGCTCGGCCTGCAGCGCGGAAACCAGCGTCACGAGGCCGCGGATCGGATTGTTGGCGCGCTGCGGATAGGCCACGTGCCCTTGCGTGCCGTTTACGATCAGATGGCCGTTGAGTGACCCCCGCCGGCCGATTTTGATGGTGTCGCCGAGCTCTTCCTGGTTGCTCGGCTCGGCCAGAATGCAGTGGTCGAACGTCTCGCCGCGCTCGGCCGCCCACGTCAGCAGCTTTGGTGTGCCGTTGACCGCGATGCCTTCCTCGTCGCCGGTGATCAGGAACGAGATCGAGCCCTTCGGTTTTCCGGCGTGCTGGGCAAGATGATCGAGCACCGCTGCGACAGCGCAGGCAATGCCGCCCTTCATATCGACGGCGCCGCGGCCGTACAGTTCGCCGTTCGAGACCTCGCCGGAAAATGGCGGATGCTTCCACGTCTTCTCGTCGCCCGCCGGCACCACGTCGGTGTGCCCTGCGATCACCAGATTCGGCGCGGCGGTCCCGATGCGAGCGTAGAGATTTTCCACGTCGTCTGTACCGGTCTCGCGGAACGTCATCCGGTGTACGGTGAAGCCGGCTTTTTTCAGAACGCCTTCGAGAAAGGTGAGCGCGCCGCCTTCGGCCGGCGTCACCGAGGGGCAGCGCAGCAGATCGCGGGCAATTGTGAGGGGATCGGCGGACACGGTCGGCCTTCAGTCTCTCAGCAGCTCGTTGATGCTGGTCTTCGAACGCGTGCGCTCGTCAACGCGCTTGACGATCACGGCGCAATACAGCCCGGGGCCGCCGGTTTTTCCCGGCAGTGTGCCGGGCACAACCACGGAGTAGGGCGGCACTTCGCCTTGCGAGATCTGCCCCGTCGCGCGGTCGACAATGCGGGTCGAGGCCCCGAGATAGACGCCCATCGACAGGACCGCGCCGGTACGCACGATGACGCCTTCCGCGAC
>DASSYU010000258.1:0-2195 GCA_035703125.1 Pseudolabrys sp.
CACCGAAAGTGCGGCAGGCGCCGGTCACTACAAGGACACAGGCAAGTCGATGCCGGAGTCGACTGTTAAGCTGTGCGAGGAAGCGGACGCGATCCTGCTCGGTGCCTGCGGCCTGCCGAGCGTGCGCTATCCCGACAATACTGAGATCATGCCGCAGGTCGAGCTGCGCTTCATTTTCGATCTTTACGCCGGCGTGCGCCCCGCCCGGCTCATTCCGGGCGTACCGAGTCCAATCGTCGACGCGCACAAGCGCGGCATCGATTTCATCCTAATCCGCGAATCGACCGAAGGCTTGTTCGCCTCGATGGGCAAAGGCACCGTCACGCAGGATGAGGCGCGCGAGACGCTGGTGATCACGCGCAAGACCTCGCAGCGGCTATTCGATTTCTCGCTCCGCCTGGCCGAGCGGCGAAAAAGGCGAGGAAAACCAGGCCTGCTGACCTGCGTCGACAAAGCCAATGCCTTCAAGGCGTACGCGTATTTTCGTTCTATTTTCGACGAGCGAGCGAAAGCTTTTCCGAACGTGAAGACCAATCACGTCTATGTCGACGCCTGCGCCGCGTTGATGGTGCGCAAACCGTGGGACTTCGACGTGATGGTGATGGAGAACATTTTCGGAGACATCCTGTCCGATCTCGCCGCCGGCCTGATCGGCGGCCTTGGCATCGCGCCGTCGGCCGATATTGGAGACAAGCATGCGGTCTTCCAGCCGTGCCACGGCACTGCGCCCGACATCATGGGCCAGGGCAAAGCGAATCCGACGGCGATGATCCTGTCGGCGGCGATGATGTTGGACTGGCTCGCCGACAGGCACGACCACCCGCCGGCAGCAGACGCGGCGCTGCGGATCGAACGTGCCGTCGACAAGGCATATGCCGATGGCATCAAGCCCATGGAATATGGCGGCGGCGACGGTACGGCAGCAATCGCCAAGGCCGTGCTGGCATTGCTCAACTGATCGGAGGCACCAATGTTGTTCTCGGTTTTCACGCTGGACAATCCCGATGTGACCGACAAGCGTAAGGCCGTGCACGGTGCCCACGTCGCGCATCTGAAGAACGCGAAATTTTTCGGGGTGACCATTACGGTCGGCGGACCGCTGGTGTCGGACGATGGCGCCACCTCAATCGGCAGCCTGATGGTCCTGGAAACATCTGACCGCACCGCCGCGGAAAAGTTCAACCGTGCCGACCCATTCCATCAGCGGCGTCTGGGGAAAGGTCGAGGTTCGGCGATTCGACCGCAAGGAATAGCTAAAGCCCGACAAAATCACCGATCGCGGCAAGAAACTGTTTCGGCTGCTCGAGCGGCGGACAGTGGCCGCAGCCCGGCAATTCGATGTATCGCGCACCCGCGACCTTCTCCACGATCTGCTTGTTGAGCGCCGGCGGCGTCGCCTGATCGAATTCACCGCACACGACCAGCGTCGGCACCTTGAGGCGATGGAGCTGCGGCACAAGATCCGTTTCCTGCAAGATTTTGCAGGCTGCCTGGAAGGCCTTCGGATCGATCGCGAGCAGAACGTTCTTGCGCTCTTCGATCTTTTCCGGATGCGCGGCAAGATAGGCCGGTGAGAAGACGCGCTTCGCTGCAATCTCGGCAATGCTGCCAAGGCCGCCTTCGGCGACTTTCTCCGCCATCACCGCGAAGGCCTGCCGTCCTTCCGGAGGAAAGGCGGCCGCAGCATCGCTCACCACCAGCTTGGAGATCCGTTCGGGATGCGCGAGCGCAAAGGCCAGCGCGACGGTGCCCCCGAATCCGTTTCCCAGCAGAATTGCATCCTTGGCAATTTCGAATTCGTCGAAGCCATCTTCGATCGTTGCAAGATAGGCGTCCATCAGCGCCAGCATCGCTGGATGCGAGCCGTGGAATCCGGGCAGATTGAACAAGGTCACCCGATGTTTGGCGGCCAGTGCCTCCAACACGGGATCGAAGGCATTTCGGTCGGCAAGGAGCGAATGGAGGATGACGAGGTCGCGGCCAGCGCCCGTTCGTACCGCAGTCAAGGCGCCGCGCCCGGCGCTCATTTGATGCATTTGCATGGAATCCTCCTGGGCCACCTATTCCCGGTCGCCGGGAAATTTAACTCGTTGGGCACGGTCCCCAAACAGCAGAAACTATAACGCGCAACCTCGCATTGCTTTCCATCCTGTGCAAAATTGCCGGTAGGGCAATGCGGAGCTGCGGCTTCGCAG
>DASSYU010000493.1:0-4469 GCA_035703125.1 Pseudolabrys sp.
CAAAGCTCGGCTATAAGCCGCGCGTGCCGCTGAGCGAAGGCCTCAAGCCGACGCTCGACTGGTACCGGCAGAATGCCGAGCGCGCGCCGAAGGCCTGATATCGAATGACTGTCGCTCCGCGTCCAACCAAAATTGCGCGCGCCGCAGGAACCGGCGCAAGCGTCCCCGTCGAGTGCTGCCAGGTGTGCGGACACGCGCCGCTCGAAACGGTGCTGTCGCTCGGCTACATGCCGCCCGTCAACCAGATGGTGCCGATCGGCGAGGTCCCCCGGCAGCAACCATGGTTCCCGACCACGCTGCTGCGTTGCCAAAATTGCGAACTCGTGCAGCTGGGACTGGCCGTCGATCCAGTGATCATTTTCCCGCCGGAATATCCCTACACGAGCGGCACGACCAAGCTCCTGCGCGACAACTTTGCCGATCTGCAACGCGAGAGCGCGGCCATGTTCGAGCTCTCCGACAAAGATCTCGTCATCGACATCGGGTCGAATGACGGCACGCTATTGTCGAATTTCAAAAATGGCGGTCAGCGCGTGCTCGGGATCGAGCCGACCGACGTCGGCGACATCGCGAACCAGCGCGGTATCCCGACGATCAAACGCTACTTCGGACTGGACACGGCGCGTCAGGTCAGGCGCGAGCACGGACCCGCGAGCGTCGTGACGGCTGCCAACTGCTTCGCGCATATGGAGGACGTGCACGCCATCGCCGACGGCATCGTCGAGCTGCTCAAACCGAATGGCGTCTTCATTTCCGAATCGCACTATGTGATCCCTCTGCTCGACACGCTTCAATACGACACGATCTATCACGAGCACCTGCGCTACTATTCGCTTTCCAGCCTCAAATATCTGCTTGAGATGCACGATCTCGAGGTCTTTCACGCAAGACCCATTCCAAGCCATGGCGGCTCCATTCGCGTGTACGCCGCGCGCCGCGGAGCGCATCCGGTTGAGGCAAGCGTCCGGCATATACTCGCCGAGGAACCGCGCGGGCATGCAATGACAAAGCGTCTAGCCGCGTTCAGAAATGATGTCGTTCTTTCCAAACTCAAGTTGCTCTCAATGCTGGGCGGGCTGAAAGAAAAAAGGTGCGCGCATCGCCGGCATCAGCGCGCCTTCGCGCGCCAGCACGCTGGTCAATTACGTTGGGCTCGACGAAGGGCTGATTGACTATGTCTGCGAGATTACGGGCTCGCTGAAGATCGGAAAATACATACCGGGTACGCGGATCCCGGTCGTCGACGAAGCGCGTCTCTTCGAAGAGCAGCCCGACTGCGCGCTCATCTTGTCCTGGCACATTGCAGACGAGCTCGCACGCAAGCTCAAAGCCAAGGGTTTCCGCGGAAAACTGATCACACCCCTGCCCGAGCCACGCGCGCTCTAGGTCCCCGATGGCTACCGATCACGCGCAGGACAAGAACAAGGAAATCGCGTTCTTCGATGCGCATGCCGAGCATGACGCGTATGACGTTTTCACGCCGCAGGCGAACGAACGGATCATCGCAGCGTTCGTGCGGCTGAGTGGGCTGCCACGCGGTGCGCGGGTTGCCGATCTCGGTTGCGGCTCCGGTGTGTTTACGGAACTGCTCCGGCGGCAAGGGTTTCAGAGTGTCGGGCTCGATATCAGCCCCAAATTGATAGAACTCGGGCGCCGCAAATATCCCGGCCTTGAGCTGATCGAGGGCGATGCCGAAAACCTGCCGTTCGAAAACGCAAGCCTTGACGGCGTTCTGCTCAGCGGCCTGGTGCATCATTTTCCGGATCCGCGCAGGCTCGCCGGCGAGGTCCGGCGGGTACTCAGGAGCGGCGGCCGGTTTGTCGCTTTCGATCCCAACCGCATGAACCCGTTCATGTGGCTCTACCGCGACCGGTCATCGCCCTTTTACAGCTCCGTCGGCGTTACCGAGAACGAGCGGCCAGTTCTTGCCCGGCGCGTTGCGGATATCTTTCGCAACGAAGGCTTTCGCGTCCAAACCGACTATCTGGCGGGCCTGGCCTATCGCTACGTCGCATCCGGACGCGCGCGCGTGCTGCTGCCGGTGTATAATTTCATCGACACCGCAGTATTCAACCTCGGATTCATGAGCCCGTTTCGTCCCTTCGTGCTGACCAGCGGCGAAAAGCCGTGACCGAAAGCCCGCGGCCGCGACTGGACATTGTCATCCCTGTCTACAACGAGGGCGCTAATATCGTTACGACGCTGCGCGCAATCGCGCGCGACGTGAAAACACAGCATCGCGTGCTGATCTGCTACGACCACGAGGATGACGACACCTTGCCGGCGATCACGCAGAACCGGGGCGTGCTTGGCGGGATGGCAATCGAATTCGTGCGCGGCCGCGGCGCGCATGGCGCGGTGCTCACCGGATTTGCAGCGAGCGATGCACCGTTCGTGGTCGTGTATCCGGCTGACGATGACTACAACGCGGCCATACTGGACCCGATAGTGGCAGAGGCCGCCAAGGGCTGTGACATCGTTTGTGCCAGCCGCTTCATGGCCGGAGGAAGCATGGTCGGCTGTCCATGGCTGAAGGCGGTCCTCGTCCGCGCCGCAAATTTCACGCTCTATCATCTGGCGCGCCTGCCGACCCACGACGCCAGCAACGGTTTTCGCCTTTTTTCACGCCGCGTCACAACCGAGATTCCAATCGAGTCGGAGCGCGGCTTCTGTTACAGCATCGAGCTGCTGGTGAAGTGCCATCGTCTCCGCTGGCGGATCGGCGAGGTGCCGGCCCGCTGGTTCGAGCGCGCGCACGGAGCCAGCCGATTTCAGGTGGTCAAGTGGCTGCCGGATTACCTGCGCTGGTATCGCTACGCGTTTGCCACGAGCTATCTCCGTCGGGCGGCGGAAACCGTTCGCCGCCAGCCTGTGACCTGATTGGGGGCACCAGCAATGTCCTGGCCGAGGATCGTTAGTCGCCGCGCGACGCGCGTCTCACCCTGGGTCGAGATCATCGAACGCGGCGTCGAGCTCAACACGGGCGGCGCTCCCGAGTTGTATCACGCCATCGCCCAACGCGATTATGTTGCGATCGTCGCGCGCACACCGGACGGAAAGTTTCCGATCGTCCGCCAGTTCCGGCCCGCCGTGGAGAAGTTCACCTGGGAGTTGCCCGCGGGCACGATCGAACAAGGCGAGCCGCCTGAGGACTCGTGCCGTCGTGAGCTGCTTGAGGAGACCGGGTATCCAGCTCGCACGGTACACGCGCTTGGCAGCTACGCTCCGTGCACCGCGCGCTTGTCGAACACCATCCATTCATTCTTTGTGGAGACCGGTCCACGCTCGGGGAGCGCGGAAGAAGGCATCGAGGTCAAGCTCGTCACGCCGCATGAGCTCGCTTCACTCATTCTTTCGGGAGATTTCACTTTGCAACTGCATGTCGGCGCGCTGCTGCTCGCGGCTTTGCGAGGGCATCTCGATATTGCTGCGTTCCGGTAGACCCCCGTCCACTGCATTCGCGATATCCAACTCTGGAATGCGACGAATCTCGCCTCGACAAACAGCCTGGAACCCTTCTAAAAGAGGGCTTCGCGGGAAGTAATAAGACATGGACTACAAGGGCTATTTCGCGTCTGCGCTGGGCAAGTTGCGGGACGAGCGTCGTTACCGGGTTTTCGCCGATCTTGAACGCGTTGCGGGCCGTTTTCCCCACGCCATCTGGCACTCCCCGCAAGGCCAGCGCGACGTCGTGATCTGGTGCTCGAACGACTATCTCGGCATGGCCCAGCACCCGAAGGTGATTGGCGCCATGGTCGAGGCCGCAACCCGCATGGGCACCGGCGCGGGCGGCACGCGCAATATCGCTGGCACCAACCATCCGCTGGTCGAGCTCGAGCGTGAGCTCGCCGATCTGCACAACAAGCCGGCCGCGCTGGTGTTCACCTCGGGTTATGTCTCGAACGAGACCGGCATCTCCACGATCGCGAAACTGTTGCCAAACTGCCTGATCCTGTCCGATGCGCTCAATCATAATTCCATGATCGAAGGCGTCCGCCAGTCCGGCAGCGAGAAGAAGATCTGGCGCCATAACGATCTTCAGCACCTCGAGGAGCTGCTCAAGGCCGCCGACCCGGCGCGCCCCAAGCTCATTGTCTTTGAGAGCCTGTATTCCATGGACGGCGACATCGCGCCGGTGCGTGCGATCTGCGACCTCGCCAAGCGTTACAACGCGATGACTTACTGCGACGAAGTGCACGCGGTCGGCATGTACGGACTGCACGGCGGCGGCATCTGCGAGCGCGACAACGCAATGGAACGGGTCGACGTGATCGAGGGCACGCTCGCCAAGGCGTTCGGCTGCCTCGGCGGCTACATCGCAACCAGTGACGATGTCGTCGATGCGGTGCGCTCCTATGCGCCGGGCTTCATCTTCACCACGGCGCTGCCGCCCGCAATTTGCGCTGCGGCCTCCGCGGCGATCCGTCATCTCAAGACGTCAAGCTGGGAGCGCGAGCGCCACCAGGAAC
>DASSYU010000590.1:0-4609 GCA_035703125.1 Pseudolabrys sp.
GTCTGCTCCACCGCGCTTCGAATATTGCCGAGCGACGCGTTGGTGCGGCCTGGTGCATCGGTGCCGAGCACGTGCGTCGGCAGATCCTTCTGCTCGAAGACTTTGACGGTCTTGAGGTTGGGAAATTTGGTGTCGCCGGCATTCTCCAATATCAGCGCCTTTGCACCATCGCAGACGACCACCCATTCGCCATGACGTATCAGCAATTCAGACATCGACCGATCCTCCAAATTTACAAGTATATCCTACGCTGCGCGAACGGCTGGCATTTTGTTCTGAATCAAACGTCCTAACGTCCGTTTTGTTGCCAAAGGCGCATCAGTTCGTGCCGTCAAGCAGCCGCCGGGCAATGACTTGCGCCTGGATTTCGGCGGCGCCCTCGAAAATGTTGAGGATGCGCGCGTCGCACAGGATGCGCGAGACCGGAAATTCGAGGGCGAAGCCGTTGCCGCCGTGCACCTGCACGGCGTTATCGGCGGCGGCCCACGCGACCCGCGCCGCCAGCAATTTCGCCATGCCGGCCTCTAGGTCGCAGCGGCGGCCGGAATCTTTCTCCCGCGCCGCATAATAAGTGAGCTGGCGCGCGACCATGATTTCGACTGCCATCATCACGATCTTGTCGGCCACGCGCGGGAAGCCGACGATCGGCCCGCCGAACTGCGCGCGGTTTTGCGCGTAGTCGAGCGCTTGCTCCATCGCCGCCTGTGCGACGCCGATAGCGCGCGCCGCCGTCTGAATGCGGGCGGACTCGAACGTCTGCATCAATTGCTTAAACCCGAGGCCCTCGGTCCCGCCGAGCAGATTCTCCGCCTTCACCTCGAAACCGTCGAAGGCAATCTCGTATTCCTTCATGCCGCGATAGCCGAGCACCTCGATCTCGGTCCCGCTCATGCCTTTCGCCGGAAAGGGATTCTTGTCGTCGCCGCGCGGCTTTTCGGCAAGCAGCATCGACAGCCCGCGATGGCCGCTCTCCTTGGGATTGGTGCGCACCAGAAGCGTCATCAGATCGGCGCGGACCGGGTGCGTGATCCAGGTCTTGTTGCCGTAGATCTTGTAGACGTCGCCCTCGCGCACGGTGCGCGTTTTGATCGAGGCAAGATCGGATCCGGTATTCGGCTCGGTGAACACCGCGGTCGGCAGCACCTCGCCGGATGCGATCTTCGGCAGCCACCTCTGCTTTTGCGCGTCGGTGCCGCTGCCAAGGATCAGCTCAGCAGCGATTTCCGAACGCGTGCCGAGTGAGCCGACGCCAATGTAGCCGCGCGCCAATTCTTCCGAGACGACGCACATGGACTCCTTGCCGAGCCCCATGCCGCCGAAGTCCTCAGGAATGGTAAGGCCGAACACGCCAAGCGTGGACATCTGCGCGATAACGTCGAGCGGGATATAGCTGTTAGTGAGGTGCCATTTCTGTGCGCTCCCGATCACCTCGGTATCGGCGAACTTGCGCATCTCCTCACGGATCGATTCGAGCGTATCGTCGAGTCCGCAGGCGCCGACCGTCGCGGCATGATGCGTACGCATCAATGTGATCAGGCGGGCACGCCGCTCGGCACTGTTGCCGCTCACCATGACGCCTTCGACCGCTGGGGTCATGCGCGCTGCGACCTGCGCTGGTGTCACGCCGAGATCGGTCAAACGGACGACTTCGCCCTGGCTCATCGGAATGCCGCCGAATATCTGCGCGAGATATTCGCCAAGGCCAATGCGGACCAGGAGGTCTTCGGTTTCGCCGAACTTGCCAATCCTGCTCATGCGCCCGGCGTATGCGGAAAGTTGACGGACGGCTTCGACATAGGTCGCGAGCCAAGCGAGCCCGTGGGTTGCCCTTTGCTCGCGATCGAAACGCGCGCCGTCTACCTCCCCTTTTGACGAGACGCGCTCGCGTACTCTCGCCGTCGCGTCCGTCAGCAAGGCATCCAGAACGGCCATTGCCTCACGGATTAGCCCAATCAGTTCGGGTTCTTTGGCGGAACGGTTGGCGGCGGTGGACATGCAAATCTTGAGCAATTGTGATCTTGGAGACACTACGCGTGCAGTGCACAAAAGCAAAGCCGTAGGGATTCCCTGCAGTTACCAAGGCCCAGGGCTCGCCGTTTACGGAGAATTGCTATAAAAATTAACCGTTGCGGCTTTACATATTTACCTCTGCGCAGCGCCACACCTTGGCGAGACCAGACCCAAGCCGCATGCAGCTCGCCCAATTTTTGGTTCCTTTCAATTGGTTGACGCGGATGCTCGCGTCCTTCTCGGTGCGCACGCGTATCGTCCTGCTGGCGCTTATTCCTGTCGCAGGCTTCGTAGCGAACGGCTTCACCTACACCTCTGGTGAAGGTGACGTCGGCCGCACCTTCGACACGTTCACCCGTTCGGCCGCGCTCGCCGATGCAAGCCGCGATTTCAAAAGCGCGGTCGCATCCATGCGAATCGTCGTGAAGGACTTCAACGTCAAGCCCAGCAACAATCTGGTGGCGAGCTTTGAGTACGCGCATGCGATCGCGCTCAGAAATCTCGATACCATCGAGGCCTCGGTCGACAAAGATCGCGCCGAGAGCATCGCCGGCATGACCCGGGATGTGAATGCATTGCGCGAATCCTTCAACAACTTGGTGCGCGAGCAGAACACCCTCGGCTTTGACGAGTCCTCCGGCCTGCGCCGACAACTGCAAGTGGCAGGGAACGCCGTCGAGCGCATCATCAATAACAACATGTCATGGTTGCCGGAGCCCGAGGCAGCGAAGTTGTTGACCAAACTTCTGTACATGCGCCACCACGAGGCCGACTTCCGCGTCACCGAGAGCGAGACCGCACGCCAACAATTCCAGCAAGCGTACAAGTCGTTCAACGACACCATTCGACCTATCAACGCCACTCCGGAAATGAAGGCTTCGCTCGAGCAAGTGGTGAAGACTTATACCGAAACCTTCATCAAATGGGTCGAGGGTTATGACAAGGTACGGCCGCTACACGCGGTTATCGACATCGACAGCCAGAACATGCTGCCGCGCGCCGACGATATCATTACTTATGCGCGCAAAACCGCCGAAACTGCCGGGCAGCAGCTCGCCAAATCGCAGAACCGCACGCGCAACGGCATTATGATTGTCGGCATCGCCATGGTAGCGCTGGGGCTCGGCTTTAGCTGGCTGATCGGGCGAAGCATCACGCGGCCGCTGAACGGACTCGCCCGCGTCATGACCCGTCTTGCTGACGGCGATACCACGACGCGAATACCGGCAACCAGCGCCCGCGACGAGATCGGCGACATGGCGCGCACCGTCATCGTATTTCGCGACAATATGATCGAGCGAGAACGGCTGGCGCAGACGCAGAGTGAGGCGGGCCGTGCGCGCGAGCAACGCAGCGAGGTGATCGCGTCGACGATTTCACAATTCAAACATTCCGTCGAAAGCGCGCTCGGCAAGCTTCGTGGGGCGTCAATGAAGCTGGAAATGAGCTCGTCCGATCTCAACAAGGCCGCGGATACCGTCTCTTCCGAGGCTGACACTGCGACGAGCCGAGTGACCGCCGCTTCCGAGAACGTCACGGCAGCCGCCAGCTCGGTCGAAGAGCTTGCGGCTTCGATTGGCGAAATTGCCGCGCAGGCCGCGAAGTCGACCGACGTCGCAGGACGCGCCGTCTCCGAGACGCAACGCACCGTCACGACGATGTGGCAGCTCGGCACTGCGGCCACCCGCATCGGAGAGGTGGTCGGGCTCATTCAGGCAATCGCCGGGCAAACCAATCTGCTCGCGCTGAACGCAACGATCGAAGCCGCGCGCGCCGGCGAATCCGGCAAGGGCTTTGCCGTGGTTGCATCTGAAGTGAAGTCGCTTGCGGGGCAAACCGCCCGAGCGACAGAGGAAATCTCGGAGCAGATCGGCTCAATTCAGTCGGCGGCAGCCAATGCGTCGGAGGCCATCGGCCAGGTCGACGCCATCATTCGCGAGATGTCGGCGATCGCCACGATGGTTGCCGCCACTGTGGACCAGCAGAACTCTGCCGTTAGTTCGATCGCCGAAGGCGTCAACCGCGCCTCCGGCGAGGCACGCATCGGAGCAGAAGCCATGAGCCGGGTGGCCGGCGTGACGACCAACGCCCGCTCGACGGCTGCCGACGTCAAGGATCTTGCCGACGCAGTCGCGATCGAAGCCGAAGGTCTCGAAGCCCAGGTCCGGCAATTCCTCACCAACGTCCAGGCCGCCTAGATTCCGCCTCACGTAGCGAGGCCGAATAGCGGCCTTGCAAAGCCGGCGCCGATGGATGATCTGAAAGGCGCAAGGCCTGTAGGAGTAATCCTTTGAGCGCATTGAGACGGACAGTGCGAATTGCGGCCGACGCCTTTCGGCATTTTTCCGATGACGATGGCTGGGCAATCGCGAGCCATATCGCACTGTCGACGTTAATGGCGCTGTTCCCATTCCTGATCGTGGTCACCGCACTCGCCGGATTTTTTCTGGGTTCCAAAGAACTCGCCGACGAAGCCGCGCGTCTTTTGCTCGAAGCCTGGCCCAGGGAAGTCGCTGCGCCGATCGCGCTTGATATCACCGGCGTCCTCACCTCGACCCGCGGCGATATCCTTACCCTCGGTGTTCTTTTCGCGCTCTAC
>DASSYU010000133.1:0-2677 GCA_035703125.1 Pseudolabrys sp.
GAATTGCTCGAGACCGGGCACATAGGTCTTCGGCACATTCTTGGCCGCGTCGTTCGCCGTTTCTTTCGTCTGTTGCGCGCTCGTCTCAAGCGGCATCGAAATTTCGGAAATTATGAGTGAAAGGACGATTAAACGGCGCACAGCGTAAACTCTTTCAATGTAAAACGCACCACTTGGCGTGGCGCTATCACTGTCACCTCATGTCGGTGAATTCAAGTCGGAGACGCAAGATTGGAATTTGTCTAATTTTAATTCGTGGCGCAGTAGCTACATTCTGAACACGCCGAATTTCGTCGGCGGTACAGGTGCATTAAGCGCTGCGGAAAACGCAAGAGCCAACACCCGACGCGTCTCCGACGGAGCGATAATTCCATCATCCCAAAGCCGAGCCGTCGCGTAATAAGGGTTGCCCTCGTGTTCGAACTGGTCACGCAGCGGCTGCTTGAATTCCTCCTCCTCAACCTCTGACCATTTTCCGCCCCCGGCCTCGATATTGTCACGCCGGACCGTTGCCAGAACGCTGGCCGCCTGTTCACCGCCCATGACCGATATGCGTGCATTCGGCCAGGTGAACAAGAAGCGCGGGCCGTAGGCGCGCCCACACATCCCGTAGTTACCCGCGCCATATGAGCCGCCGATGATGACCGTGATCTTCGGCACCTGTGCGCAGGCGACCGCGGTGACCATTTTCGCGCCGTCTTTGGCAATCCCGCCCGCCTCGTAGTCGCGCCCTACCATGAACCCTACGATGTTTTGCAAGAACAGCAACGGAATGCGTCGCTGGCAGCAGAGCTCTATGAAGTGTGCCGCCTTTAGTGCACTTTCCGAAAACAGGATTCCATTGTTGCCCAGGATTCCAACGGGCATTCCGTGGATACGTGCAAATCCGGTTATGAGCGTGTTGCCATACAGGGCCTTGAACTCATCAAACTCGGAAGCGTCAACAATGCGTCCGATGACTTCTCGCACGTCGTACTGTTTCTTGAGATCGGCCGGCACAATGCCGTCTAGTTCCGCGATGTCGAGAGCGGGCTCGCGCGGCTTTACGAGAGGTATGTCGACGCATTTCTTGGTGTTCAAATTTGCGACAATGCGGCGCGCTATGCTCAGCGCATGATGATCGTCCTGCGCGTAGTGGTCTGCGACCCCGGACTTGCGTGCATGGACGTCGGCACCGCCCAGATCCTCGGCGGTGACCACCTCGCCGGTCGCGGCCTTCACAAGCGGCGGGCCGCCGAGAAAGATTGTTCCCTGATTTTTGACGATAATTGTCTCATCTGACATCGCCGGCACGTAAGCGCCACCAGCCGTGCATGACCCCATCACGATCGCGATTTGCGGAATGCCAAGCGATGACAGAGTCGCTTGATTGTAAAAAATACGACCGAAATGCTCGCGGTCCGGAAAGACCTCGGTTTGATGCGGCAGATTGGCGCCACCGCTGTCGACAAGGTAGAGACAAGGCAAGTTGTTCTCGCGCGCTATTTCCTGCGCCCGTAGGTGCTTCTTCACGGTCATCGGAAGGTAGGTGCCACCCTTGATGGTGGAATCATTGCAGACGATGACACACTCGCGGCTTTCGACGCGTCCTATACCCGTGATCAGCCCGGCGCCGTGGATCGCCTCGTCATACATCTCGTTGGCGGCAAGCGACGACAGCTCCAGGAAAGGCGACCCGTGATCGATCAAATTCATGACCCGATCACGCGGTAGCAACTTCCCCCGGGCCACATGGCGCTCACGCGAACGCTCAGATCCGCCCAAAGCTGCCTCTGCGCGGCGCGCCTGCAGCTCGCTCACAAGCAAACGCATGCGCTCGGCGTTAGCTCGATATTCTGCGGTGCCTTTGTCAACGGACGACGAAAGAATCGCCAAGACGACCTCCCTGACTGCAAGAAAGGTGCCTTGGTGGAACCCGGAACGCAATGGCAGGGCGCCTTCATTGCAAATCTGTATGTTTCGGAACCGACCAGTCGAACAAAACGTTTTTCCAGTGAGGTCCTGACATCGTCGGGAATTTCGGGGGCAACCAAAGGAGGCATCCCGTGAGGAAAACGAAACTGTTGTCGGCCGTAGCGATGGCGCTGCTGCTGAGCGCCAGCGCCGCTTCGGCACAAGGAATGGGCAAGGAGCCGCCGGAACGTGCTCCCGCCGCGCAGCAAAGTGCGCCGGCTGAAAAGGTCGGGCCTTCGATAAAGGCGGGCGAGCAAAAATCGCCGCAGACAACCGGCCAGGCCGCGCCCGACAGCAAGGCAACCGGCAAGGGCCGCGAGACGACCGGACAGTCCCCGAAGTCGCAGGCCACTGACAAGCCAGGCGCAATGGACAAGGATAAGTCCACCGCTCCAAGCGGCAAGTCGGAAACCCGCTCCAAGTCCGAGCAGAACGGCGCCTCGTCGAAGTCTACGCAGACCACGACGGAGCAGAACCGCTCGACGACCACCGGCCAAGGCGCGGCTGGTGGATCGGCCAAGCTCTCAACCGAGCAGCGCACGAAGATCACCTCGATCATCAAGGAACGTAAGGTCGAGCCGACCAAGTTGAGCGTATCGGTCAGCATCGGCACCCGCGTCCCGGCGAGCGTGCACCTTTATCCGCTCCCCGTGCAGGTGATCGAGGTCTATCCGGCCTGGCGAGGCTTTGAGTACATCTTGGTCGGCGATCAAATCGTCATCAT
>DASSYU010000301.1:0-2436 GCA_035703125.1 Pseudolabrys sp.
AGTCAAGCGAAACGGAAGTCACAACCCGAAAAGGCGGTCCAACGAGTAAGGTCCGCCGCCGTGCACCAAGACGTAAAGCGCGGCGATCGTCCACATCAACGTGTATTCAACGCCAAGCTGGTTCCAGAAATATTTCCCGACTCGCCAACGCTCGATATTCGTCACCAGCAGGAAAAGCACGATCGGCAGAGCAGCAAACCGCGTGAACAATCCAAGAGCAACAAGCGGTCCGCAAACGAGTTGGGTCGCGGATATTGCTGGGGCCCAGATCTTGCCTGGGCGATATCCCTGTTTGTCCAGGTGGTCGGCAAGCATCCCCAAGTTTTGCAGGGGCTGCCCTGTGTCGGGAAAAAATCCGAACGTCATGCGCAACCCGTGCGGAACGAGTGCCAGCCCGACACAGATACGCAATAACGCCTCGGTTAGCGGGCCAAGCGTCTGGTAGAGGTCGGCAAGATGCGGCGACATGGCCGCCGCTTACAGCCTGATTTCGCCGAGATTGATGCTTTCGCCAAGTCTCGCACTGACGGCCCTCTTGTTCTTACCTAAAGCGACCTCGACACTATATTCACCCGAGTTCTCGTCCAGCCTGTCAAATTTGAAGTCACCGTAGTTGTCGGTGGTGGCCTCTGCCACCACGGCGCCATTCTTCAGCAGCCGAACGGTTGCACCCTCGACGCAATCGACGGCGCCCTTCGTTTCCATCGATACCGAGCCTGCGATAAAACAGGTCGAGTAGCGCCACAAATTCCGGTAGTAAACACGCGGCTTGGTTCCGAGCTCCGGCCTAACAACCTCGAGTTCTTGCTCGCGCGCAATCTTCGCCATCTCAACATCGTCCACGCAGATCGCGCGCATCGCGCCGGTCGGGCACGATTGCTGTCCACGGGTCTGTCGCCAGCCCCCGTCGATGAGATGGGCGTCAAACGTCCAAGCCTGCGGCACCTGCAGTTCCTCATTCCACCAGATATGACCATAGGGGCAGGCTTCAACGAGATCCTTACGCCCTTTTGCCTTGACGGGATCGATTAAGACGATTCCATCGTCGCGTTTTGTCACAGCGCCACCGCCCTTGGCGATACAGGGCGCGTCGTCGCAGTGGTTGCACATCGTTGGCACGTAGGCGATGTCGACCGCCGGCACCTGGCCCCGTTCTTTCTGAAGAATATTGATCCACTTGTGGCCGTGCTTCGGCATCGGCGCTGAATAGCCCGGAAACTCGTTGCCGACATACTCGTCCATGGCTGCGAGAGTGCACAGGTTGCAGTTGGTGCACTCGGCGACGTCAACGATCAGGTTCCACTTTTTCATGGCATCTCTCGTGTCAGCCAATCGGGTCCATCATTTCGGGATCTGGGGCACCACCAGTTGGAACAGCTTTAGTGAGGCACCAGCAGCAGGCTGGACGCTCGCAGTTTCGAACGGCCCGAGGTAGACGCCGCCGCCCTTCTCGACGTCATAGTCTTTGTTATTCAGCTTGATGCGGCCTTTGCCGTCCATGACGTAGATCAGCTGATGCTTGTTGGCGGCATCGGCTTTGAAGGTCTCGGCCGCTTTCAGCCAATGCAGCGAGCCTTGCACATTCTTGGCGCCGCACAGCACCTGGTTCAGCACTTCGGTGACCTCGCCCTGGCCTGGCACGGGCTTTTTCGGCAGCTTGTTGGTATCGATGAATGTCAGCGACATGGCTGTTGTCCTTTCTCTGCTCAGCTCTGCATCCACACTTTGCCGTCCTTGCGTTCCCAACGCAGGTCGTCACCAGTGCCTTCCAAAATGGTGGTCTTGAAGCGGTTGGGCGCCTGGAACTCGAAGTAGAACAGCGGCTCGGTGGCGCGCAGCCGATGCTTCTCCTCGGCGGGAATAAAAATCATGTCGCCCGGCCCGACCGGGCGCACCCCCTCATCCGATTCCACCGTCGCCTTGCCGGTGATGATGAAATAGAAGTGCTCGCAGTTCTTGTGCAGATGGAGCGGTGATGCGGCGTCCTTCTTGTAATGCATGACGCCGGCCAGCATGTCATCGATGTTGGCGAGTTCCTGATTGACGAAGAAGATGCGCTCGCGCGCGCCTTTGGCGTCAATCAGCGACGGTAGCTCGTTCTCTTTGAAAATATAGGCCATTCGATTTCCTCCGTTACTTTGCAGTCACCAGCGGTGCCGATTTGCTAGGCGCTCTGGATTTCTTGTCCTTCGCCGCACCATTTTTTGCGCTGGCGGCAAACGCCGCCGAGACAAACGCAGTCCTGCCGTCCCACGGCTCGATCTCGACCAGCGCATTGGCGCCGGCCAGCGAATGCGTGGTCTTGGTCTGCGTGCGTTCAGGCGTCAGCAGATTGAGACAGCCGCCACGATCGACCGACTTGCCCGGCTCGCCCATCGGATCGTACATCGCCGAGGATTCGTAGCCGTGGCAGACGCCGCGCGGCAGCCGCTGGGT
>DASSYU010000431.1:0-4358 GCA_035703125.1 Pseudolabrys sp.
CCGCGTCGACGGCATGATTGTCGGCAACACGACGGTGACACGGCCTACAGCGCTGCGCGAGCGCGAGCGTGCGCGCGAGCAGGGCGGTTTGTCGGGGCGGCCATTATTCAAACTGTCAACGCGTATGTTGGCGGAAACTTTCGTGCGCGCGGAAGGTGCGTTCCCGCTGATCGGCGCTGGCGGCATCGACTCCGGCGCGACTGCGATTGCCAAGATCAAGGCCGGCGCGACGCTGCTGCAGCTCTATACCGGTATGGTCTACCGCGGTATCGGAGTGGTGAACGAGATCAAGGCGGATCTCGCCGCCGCCATCAAGCGCGGCTACCGCAATTCCCTTGCCTCGATGATCGGCAACGACGCGGCGACGATCACCGCTGAAAGTTGGCCAGGCTAGCGGCCGCGCGGCGCGTTGAACAGTCGCATCAGGATCCAGATCGGGATCACGATCACGGCGCCGAGCAGGAAGTACCGCCACAGCCAGCGGAAGGCATCGAAGCCCAGGTCCCACAATGTGCGGATCATGCGCTGGATGCTGTGCACGATGTCAAAAGGATCGAGACCGAATGCAGACAGAATGACGCCCACCAGGATCGATACCAGAGCAAGCCGGGCCAGCACGCCGAGCGGCGAGCCGCCTAAAACCTTGGACATCGTTCCGTCGCTCATGCGCCAGTCCTTTCACTCCACGCCGGATGTTACCACGCGCGCGGCATGGAGATATGCCCTAAAATCGCCGGCGCCAGCAACCGAGGTTAGGCATTGCAGCTGCAGCCGTTCCATTTGTCGTCGGGAAATCTGATCGCTGACCGCCGCTTCGAGTGGGCGCGCGACTGTCAGGCGAAGGGCGATCTTGCCGGCGCCGCCGATCTGCTAATGCAGGCGCTTGAGCTGGCGCGCGGCTATGCCTCAGCCTGGTTCGTCCTCGGCGAGCTGCGTGAAAAGCTCGGCGACCGCGCCGGGGCCATTGCGGCTTTTGAGCGCGCGAAGGCAGCAGACCCTTCTGACCATAGTGGCGCTACGGTCCATCTTATGCGGCTCGGTGCGCGCGCCATGGCCGCAATGCCGGAAGGATATGTCCGCGCGCTGTTCGACGGTTATGCGCCAGGGTTCGACAAGGCTCTGACAGAAGATCTGGGCTATCGCGCGCCCGAGTTGCTTTTCAGCGCGGTGCAGGCCGCGCATGCTGGGGCGCGCATGAAATTCGGCTTAGTGCTCGATCTCGGCTGCGGCACCGGACTGGCCGCGCTCCCATTCAGGCCGTTCAGCGACTGGATGGTCGGTGTCGACCTGTCGGCTGCGATGGTGGCGCAGGCGCGCGGGAAAGGGCTCTACGACCGGCTTATCGAAGCCCAAATGCAGCGCTATCTCACCGAGGAAGCGAAGATCGGCGCTCGCTACCATCTCGTGCTTGCTGCCGACGTTTTCATGTATTTCGACGATCTCGGGCCGGTGCTCAAAGCCATCGCGCAGGTTGTCGCTCCAGTGGGACAGCTTGCGTTCAGTGTGGAGACGCACGATGGCGATGGCGTTCTGCTGCGCGAGACGTTGCGCTACGCGCACAGCGAGGCTCATGTGCTGCTGGCGGTGGCGGCAGCCGGCCTGAAGCCGACCAGTCTCGCTTCCGCCTCGACCCGCACGGAAAAGGGCGTTCCCGTTCCCGGGTTGATCGTGTTGGCAACACCCTGAAAACGATGGAACCCGCGCGCGATCTTTTCGACACAACGCACCCGCTGCCGGACGTCTTTGTGCGCTGGTTTGCAAGCCGGGGCTGGCAGCCGCGTGCGCATCAGCTCGATTTGCTGGCAAAAGCGAGGGCGGGGCGCTCCACGCTGCTGATCGCGCCGACCGGTGGCGGCAAGACGCTCGCGGGTTTCCTGCCGACGCTCGTCGAGCTGAGCGAGCGCGATGTGCGCCCGCGCAACTTAAAATCGACCAGACGCGCGCTGTTGCGCTCGCAGGGTCTGCACACTTTGTACATCTCGCCTTTGAAGGCGCTCGCCGTCGATATCGCGCGCAACCTGGAAGTTCCGGTGCAAGAGATGGGCCTGAATGTCCGGCTCGAAACGCGCACTGGCGACACGCCGGCGTCCAAACGCCAGCGGCAGCGGCGCGATCCGCCCGACATCCTGCTCACCACGCCTGAACAGCTTGCGCTGCTGCTCGCAAGCGCCGACGCGCCCTACATGTTCGGCACGCTCCGGCGCGTTGTGCTCGATGAATTGCATTCGCTCGTCACCTCCAAGCGGGGCGACCTGCTGTCGCTTGGCCTTGCGTGGCTGGTCGCTCTGGCGCCTGAGGTCACGACGGTCGGGCTGTCCGCGACCGTTGCGGAACCCGACGATCTGCGCCGGTTTTTGGTGCCGCAGCCGCAGCAGGGCGCGTCGCTCGCCGATCTCGTGATCGCGCAGGCCGGCGCGCAGCCGAATGTCACAATGCTCGATACCGAGGAGCACCTGCCCTGGGCCGGCCACTCGGCGCGTCATGCGCTCGGTGAAATCTACGCGCTCATCAAGACGCACAAGACCACGCTGATCTTCGTGAACACGCGCAGCCAGGCGGAATTTCTGTTCCAGGAGTTGTGGCGCGCAAACGACGACAACCTTGCCATCGCAGTCCATCACGGCTCGCTCGACGTCGCGCAACGCCGCCGCGTCGAGGACGCGATGGTCGAGGGCAAGCTGCGTGCGGTCGTGTGCACGTCCTCGCTCGATCTCGGCGTCGACTGGGGCGACGTCGACCTGGTGGTCAATGTCGGTGCACCAAAAGGCTGCTCGCGGCTGCTGCAGCGGATCGGACGTTCCAATCACCGGCTCGACGAGCCGTCTGAAGCCGTGCTGGTGCCGGCGAACCGTTTCGAGGTGCTGGAATGCCGGGCGGCGATCGACGCCGTCGCCGAGAACGCGCAGGACACGCCGCCGCTGCGCACCGGCGCGCTCGACGTCCTGGCGCAGCACATTCTCGGGCGCGCGGTGGGCGCACCATTTCTTGCCGACGAGCTATTTCCTGAAGTACGCGCGGCCGCACCTTATGCCAAGCTCGCGCGCGCGGATTTCGACGCCGCGGTCGATTTCGTTGCGACCGGCGGCTACGCGCTGAAAGCCTACGAACGATTTGCCAAGATCAGGCAGGGCAAGGACGGCCGCTGGCGCATCACGCATCCGCGCGTGGCGCAGCGTTACCGCATGAACGTCGGCACAATCGTTGAAGCCGACATGATCAAGGTGCGGCTGATGCGCTCGCGCCGCAGCGGCGCGGTCGTTCCACGCGGTGGACGGATTCTCGGCCAGGTGGAGGAATATTTCATTGAGACACTGACGGTCGGAGACACCTTCGTATTTGCGGGTGAAATCCTCAGATACGAGGCGCTGGTCGAAGACGAGGTCTATGTGTCGCGCGCCGACGCGACCGATCCGAAGGTGCCTGCCTATGAAGGCGGGAAATTTCCGGTCTCGACTTATCTTGCCGCACGCGTGCGCGCACTGCTGGCGAAGCCGGACGCCTGGCGAGCCTTGCCGGAACAAGTGCGCGAGTGGCTCGAGATCCAGCAATGGCGCTCGATGCTGCCAAAGGCCGGCGATTTGCTGGTCGAAACCTTTCCGCGTGCCGCCAAATATTACCTGGCCTGCTATCCGTTCGAGGGCCGCCTCGCGCACCAGACGCTGGGCATGCTGCTCACGCGCCGTCTCGAGCGCGCGCGGCTGCGCCCGCTCGGCTTTGTTGCCAACGAGTATGCGCTGGCGGTGTGGGGGCTGGGCGATGTCGCCTGGCGGATCGCCAACGGCGATTTCTCGTTGGCGAAACTGTTCGACGAGGACATGCTGGGCGACGATCTGGAGGCCTGGCTCGCGGAATCGGCACTGATGAAGCGCACCTTCCGCGGCTGCGCGATCATTGCCGGATTGATCGAGAAGCGGTTTCCAGGCGAGGAAAAGTCGCGGCGCCAGCTCACGATCTCCACCGACCTCGTTTACGATGTGCTGCGCAAGCACCAGCCGGATCACATCCTTCTGCGCGCCGCGCGGGCCGATGCCGCTACGGGCCTGCTCGACATCAAGCGGCTCGGCGAAATGCTCTCGCGCATCAGGGGCCGAATCGTCCATAAAGCACTCGACCACGTCTCGCCTCTGTCGGTTCCGGTGCTGCTGGAGATAGGGCGCGAGACGGTCTACGGCGAAGCATCGGATACGCTGTTGGCCGAGGCCGCCGATGAATTGATCAAAGAGGCGATGAGGTGACCGCTTTTTCTACCCATTCCCGTGCCGATCGCTCCCCGCGAAAATACGCGGACCATGCCATTGCGGTCAGTTCGGCTTCGCTCCTTGCCGATCCGGAAGGCGCGCTGTATTGGGCGGAACATG
>DASSYU010000038.1:0-4130 GCA_035703125.1 Pseudolabrys sp.
GCCCGGCTTCCTGATGTTGGCGGTGAGCGTCCTCGAGCGCGAGCCCAACATCGGCGACGATGACCTTATCGACGTACTTTCATCGAATTTGTGCCGCTGCACGGGCTATCAGAACATCATCAAGGCTGTGCGCGCTGCGGCAAAAGAGATGCGAAAAAGGTGAGCGGCTCCGCTCATGCCGGTTAAAGGAAAATTCGTCGGCCGTTCCGTCCCACGCCTGGAGGATCGCCCCCTCCTCACCGGTCGGGGCCGCTTTGCAGGTGATATTTCATTTCCCGGCCAGTGGCATATGCGTGTGGTGCGCTCGCCGGTCGCGCACGGACGATTGCAATCGATCGACGCAAAAGCCGCCCTCACCTTGCCGGGCGTTCACGCCATCTGGACGCATGCCGACATCGCAGACATTCCGCCGATCGGATTCCGGCTGACCGGCCTAGTGGAACTCGAGGCCTACCGGCAAACAGCGCTGGCGCAACTTTATGTGCGCTATGTCGGCGAGCCGGTGGCGGCGGTCTTCGCCGCCGATCCATATGTTGCCGAGGATGCGGCCGATCTGGTCGAGATCGACATCGCGCCGCTGCCGGTCATTCTCGATGCGGCGGGGCAACCCGGACCGTTCGACGAGCATCACGATACCGAAACATCGGTGATCGAGAAAAAATCCGGCGACATCGATGCAGCCTTTCGCGTGGCCGAAACGGTCGTCGCGCTTGATCTCGCGATCGGCCGGCACAGCGGCGTGCCGATGGAGACGCGTGGCGCCATTGCGTGTTACGACGAAGCCAACGACGTTCTGGAGATGCACGGTGCCGCCAAGGTACCGCACTGGAACAGGGACCGGCTGGCGCTCATGCTCGGCCGGCATCCGGACAAGGTGCAGCTCTACGAGGGCCACGTCGGGGGCGGTTTCGGCATTCGCGGGGAAATGTACCCGGAAGATGTGCTTGTCTGCGCCGCCGCGCTGAAGTTCCGAAAGCCGATCAAGTGGATAGAGGACCGGCGCGAACATCTGATCGCCGCCAACCATTCGCGCCAGCAGCGTCACAGGATCAGGGCTGCTATCGACAAGAACGGCCGCATTCTCGGCATAGATGATGAATTCTTTCACGACAACGGCGCCTACATGCGCACGCATGCGGCGACCGTCCCCGATCTTGCGGCGGCCATGTTGCCTGGCCCCTATCGCGTCCCTGCTTATCGCGCGCGAGCACACATCCGGCTGACGAACAAGACGCCGTGCGGCACGTACCGCTCGCCCGGCCGATATGAATCGACATTCGTGCGCGAGCGCCTGATCG
This sequence comes from Pseudolabrys sp., assembly GCA_035703125.1. Taxonomy (GTDB): domain Bacteria; phylum Pseudomonadota; class Alphaproteobacteria; order Rhizobiales; family Xanthobacteraceae; genus Pseudolabrys. Next base: position 1,299 of record DASSYU010000038.1, read on the forward strand.
ATGCGATCGCGGCGAAGACCGGCATCGATGCTATTGAGGTCCGCCGGCGAAACCTGATCGACAAAAGCGCGATGCCCTATAGCCTCGGCTTCTCCACGCTCGGCACCGACATCGTCTACGACTCGGGCGACTACGCAAAATTGATGGATCGACTGCTTGAGGCGGCCGACTGGCAAAACATGCGGGGGGCACTCGCGCGCCGGCGTGCCGCCGGAGAAAAGGTCGGTGCTGGCTTTGCCATGTTTGTCGAGAAAAGCGGACTTGGGCCGTACGACAAAGTACGCGTCGAAGTGGACCCGGGCGGCACGGTTGAAGTGATCACGGGGGTGGCGTCGATCGGACAAGGCGTGGAAACCGCCATGGCGCAGATCTGCGCCGAAACGCTCGGCGTCGACTACACCCGCATCAATGTCGTGCACGGCCAGACAGACCGCATCGACAAGGGCATGGGGGCGTTCGCGTCGCGCGTGACCGTGATGTGCGGCGAGGCCACGCGCATGGCGTCGGTCAAACTGCGTGATGCCATGCTGAGCGCTGCAGCCGAATTGATGCAGACATCCGCTGACCTGCTTGACATTGTCGGCGCTGAAATCGTGCGCACGGGTGGGCCAGGCACGACCATGAAACTAGCCGAGCTCGCAACCGCCAGGCCGGACGCCATGACCGCGGAAGCCGAATTCAAGTCGAGCCACATGGTTTACCCCTACGGGGCGCATGTCGTGCAGCTCAGGCTCGATACAGAAACTGGCGCGGTCGAAATCGAGCGCTATCTCGTCGCCTTCGATATCGGGAAAGCGGTCAATCCAATGTTGGTGGAGGGCCAGATTGTCGGTGGCCTCGCGCAGGGGCTGGGCGGCGCGCTGTTCGAAGAGTTCACGTACACGGATAGCGGGGATCCGTTGGCGGTGACGTTCGCCGACTATCTGATGCCGACCGCACGTGAGATGCCTGTCGTCGAGACATTCGTGAGCGAAGACGCGCCTAGCCCGCTCAATACCTACGGTTTCAAAGGTGCTGGCGAAGGCGGGATCACGCCGGTCGGCGCCGCCATCGCGTCTGCGGTCGATGACGCCCTTCAGCGGCCGGGCGCCGTGACACAGCTCCCGGTTACGCCCTGGCGGATCAAGGCACTGCTACGGACTCAATGAAACTCCAGCATTGACAGGGTTTTTGACCGTCAGGGCCTGAAGCGCGGGACATAACCTTTTTGCGTGCGCTCAATGCGGCCCGCAAAAGGCAGGCCGACATGGCCCGGAAACACCAGCGCACCGCTTGACGCGCAGTAATCAAGCACCTTGCGGCGGCTCACCCGTGCCTGAGCTGCATCCGAATTCTTCGGGAAATTCCAGTCCGGGTAGTGGACCTGCAGCAGGTGGTGCCACACATCGCCGATGAAAGCTGCGCGCTCACCCTTGCTCTCTAGCTTGAAGAACACGTGGCCCGGCGAATGTCCGGGCGCGGAATCGATCTCAATGAACTCGTTGAGGCGGTGAGGTCCGCCGCTCACCAGGTCGGCCTTTCCATGCTCGAGAATCGGGATCACGCACTCGCGGAACGTTCCCAACTCCGCGGGTCCTTCCTTCGGGTCGGCATCGACCTTCGAGAAATAATCGACGTCGGGCTTTGAAAAGACGTATCGGGCATTGGGAAACGTCGGCACCCATTTGCCGTTGCGTTGCTGCGTGTTCCAGCCGACGTGATCGTGATGCAGATGCGTGCACATCACGAGATCAATCTCCTCCGGCCGCACGCCTGCGGCCGCGAGCCGTTCGAGATACGGCACATTGAGCATGTGCCAGAACGGTCGGCCCGGTTTTACCTTGTTGTTGCCGCAGCACGAATCAATGAGAATTTTCTTGCCGCCCACCTGCAGCAGCCAGTTGTGGACCGAAAGTATGATCTTGCCGGTCTCAGCCTCGTAATGGTGCGGCGCCAGCCACCCTTTGTGCTCTGCCAACAGCGCGTCGGTGAAATCCGCAAAGATGTCTCTGAGCTGATAGCCCGGCAGGTTGGTTTCCTCGATCCGGGTGATGGTCGCCTGGCCCACGTTTAAGACGGTCATCTCCGAACGCGCCCTTTCATACTATTTTGGGAGAAACTCATTGGTGAACGTCGATGGAAAGTCCACCTCAGCTACGCCCTTCGGCTGAAGATAGTTGAAAGTCGCGCGCGCCTGCGCTTCGGTCATTCTGCCGTCACGGGTCCAAATCTGGCTGACCGTCTTGAATGCTTCTTCATTCGTTTCAGGCGTCATGCTGGGATATTCCTTGGCCATGATTGCCATGCCACGTTTGGGATCATCTTTCAGGATCTTGTGCGCCTCCAGGAACACCTGCGCGACCTTGCGCAGCATTTCCGGCCTTTCCTTCATCATGTCAGGATGCGTTGCGAGCGTCATGAAAAGAATGTCGCGGAATTCCGGAATTTCGCCGTTCATCATGTTGAGATAGATCTTCCCTTTACCTGACTGCTGCACCAGCACACCGGCCGGCTCAAAGGGAAGCGCCGCATCGATCAGATCCTTTTGGAATGCCGCGACATAGGACGGCGCCTCAGCACCTAGGTAGACGCTCGAAATGTCTCCCGGCAGCGTCAGACCATATTTTCTGGCGAGCACGCCGAGCATCTTCTCGCCGGATCCGTTTGCTGACGGCATCGCGACACGCTGGCCCTTCAGACGCTTGATTTTACCGTCCACGCTCAACTTTTCCGAGCCTTCCATCAGCTTGTCGCTGGCGATGACATTGTTGACGGGACGATTGGCGATATTGAAAAAGGCAACGATGCGCTTGCCCTGCACTGCGACGGTCAGCACATGCTCATACGAGAGGA
>DASSYU010000042.1:0-3395 GCA_035703125.1 Pseudolabrys sp.
ACGACGCCATCGGCCATCACGTCGGTGCGCGCAAAGGCGCCGCAGAAATTGATGACAAGGCTTTTCACGCCGGGATTGGACAGCACCAGGTCGAGCGCGATTTCGGATTTCGTGTAGGCCTCGCCGCCGATCTCCAGGAAGTTCGCGGGCTTGCCGCCGTAGTGGTGGATGACGTCCATGGTGGTCATAGTGAGACCGGCGCCGTTCGCCAGTACGCCGACATTGCCGTCGAGCTGGATCAGCTTGAGACCGGCCTCGGCGCCGCGCCGCTCCAGCGTTGTCATGGCGGCGGCGGCACCCGACTTTGCGATATCCGGCTGGCGATAGACCGCGGCATCGTCGAGCACGAATTTGCAGTCGAGCGCGACCACGCGATTGTCCTCGAGCATGGCCAGCGGATTGATCTCAAGAAGCTCGGCATCGCGCGCGCGGAACGCGGCATACATGCGATCGAGAATGCGCGCGATCTGGTCTTCCGCCTCGCCGAGATGGAGACCCTTGAGCATGGCCGCAATGTCGGCGGCCGACGGTCTGCCATCGATGTTGACCAGGAGACGCCGGATCGCCGACGGCTTTGCCGCGGCGATTTCCTCGATGTCCATGCCGCCTTCCGTGGAGAAAAGGATCAGCGGCTTGCGCGCGGCAACGTCATGCAGGACGGCGGCATAGAACTCGCGCGCAATGGCGGCCTGCTCCTCGACCAATACGCGCTCGACCGGATAGTCGCCGATGCGCATCCCGAGAATTTGGCTGGCTGCCTGCTTCGCCTCGTCGGGCCCGGCGGCGAGCTTGATTCCGCCGGCCTTGCCGCGCTTGCCCGCCGGAACCTGCGCCTTGACGACGCAAGGCCCGATATTCGCGGCCGCCATGGTCGCTTCCGCCGCGCTGATACAGAGCGTGCCGCGCGGCACCGGAATTCCGGCAGGCGTCAAAACCAGCGATTTTGCAGCGTGTTCCTCGAAATTCATTCAGCAGCTCATGGCCTTTGCGATCGTCATGGCCGGGCCTTTCCCGGTGACAAAAGGAGGTGTCACTTGCCGTACTTCCTCCAATAGGCGCCGAACAATTGCTCCTCGCTCGGCTTATCTTCCGGGATGGTGGTGACGAGGTGGGTGATGTTGAGAAAGTTCATGTAGTTGAGATTGTCGGTAATCGAATTCCCGCCCCAGGTGCCGCAGCCCATGCTGAGCGTGAAATCGAGTCCGTTGTCGAAGCCGCCGCCATTGCCGAACGTGTGTGCCTGATTGATCAGCACCCGCACGACGTCCGAACGCTCAGCCAGCACACGGGCACGGTCCATGTCCTTGGTGTGCAGGCCGACCGAATGGCCGCGGCCCTGGTGCGCAAGGATCTCGTTGGCGCGCGCGACCGCGGCCTCAAAATCCTTGGCGCGATAGACGGTGAGCACCAGCGCGAGCTTCTCGCCGGAGAACGGAAAACCCCGGCCGACGCCGGTTTCCTCGACCATGAAGAACTTCTTCGATTCAGCCGCCGCGGGCAGCCCGCAACCGCGCGCGAAGACATCGGCGTCGCGCGCGATCAGCGTCCGGCTCAGCTTGCCGTCTGGCCAGAGCGCGGCCTGGATTTTCGCCTTCTCGGCGCCCTTGGCCATGTAACCGCCCGCGCGCTCGAGGGCGGCGATCGCCTTATCGTACACAGCGTCGATGAGGATCATCGAATTTTCCGACGAGCACGACGTCGAATTGTCGAAAATCTTGGAGGCGCAGATCTTCCGCGCGGCATCGTCGAGGTCGGCGGTTTCGTCCACGATCACCGGCACATTGCCGGTGCCGACGCCGATCGCCGGCGTCCCGCTCGAATAGGCGCGGCGCACGTTGTCCTGCGAGCCGGTTGCGACCACGAGGTCGGCGGCCTGCATCAACGCCTGCGTCATGTCTTTTGATGCGGGCGCCGGCAGGATCTGCACCAGATCCTCGGGCGCGCCGATCTTCTTGAGTTCCGCGCGCATGTAATCGACGGTCTTCGTCGTCGTCTTCAGGCCCGCGGGCGATGCCGCAATGATGATGGCATTGCGGCCCTTGATCGCCATCATCGCCTTGTTGACGGGGGTCGCGCCGGGATTGGTCGAGGGCGTGATCGCGCAGACGACGCCGACCGGCTTTGCGTATTTGACGATGCCGTGCGCCTTGTCTTCTTCGATGATGCCGACGGATTTCACCCGCAAAAGATCGCGCAGCGTGCCGAAGGTCTTGCGCTGCTTCTTGATGATCTTGTCGGGAACGTTGCCGAGCTGCGTGTCCTTTACGGCGAGCTCGGCAAGCTCTTTGGCGTGCGCAGGATTGTAGAGCGACCATGCCAGCGCGGTGACCGCCTCGTCGACGCGCGTCTGGTCTGCATCCGCGAATGCCGTCAGCGCGGCGCGCGCCCGCCGAACGAGATCGTCGACCACGCTGAGCGTCTTCGGATCGGCCGCCGGCTTCACTGCGACAGTCATCTCAGCATTCTCCCGAAATTTCCCGCTCGTTTCCCGCGCACCAACATCGGGTATACCCGATGTTGGCGTATACGTGCGCAAGTCGGCTAAAGCCGACTTGCGATGGAGACCCAGGGCAATGCGACGTAAGCCGCTATGTGTCCCTGGATTCCCGCTTGCGCGGAATGAGCCGAGAATGTGTGGCGCCATTTCATAATCAAATCACTCAAGCCACCTGCTGCGGGCGCATGTCCTCGCGGCGGATACCGGCCACCACTGTCGGCTTCTTCATCGCATCGCGGCGGAACGGCTCACCGAGTTCCTGGTTCAGGATTACTTCTATGAAGGTCGTCACACGCTTCTTCTGAGCTTCACAGGACGCGCGCAGCGCCTCGGTGAGCTCGGCTTGCGTCTTTACTGTCACGCCTTTCAGTCCGCAACCTTCCGCGACCTTTGCATAGCTGAGATGCGGATCGAGCTCGGTTCCGACGAAATTATCGTCGAACCAGAGGATCGAATTGCGCTTTTCCGCGCCCCATTGGTAGTTGCGGAAGATTACCATCGTGATGCCGGGATATTCCTGGCGCCCGATCGAGCTCATTTCGCTCATTGAGATTCCGAAGGCGCCGTCGCCGGCAAAGCCGACGCACGGAATGTCCGGGTTGCCGATCTTGGCGCCGATGATCACGGGGAAGCCGTAACCGCACGGCCCGAACAGTCCGGGCGCGAGATACTTCCGTCCCTCGTCGAACGTCGGATAGGCGTTGCCGATGGCGCAGTTGTTGCCGATGTCGCTCGAGATGATGGCGTTCTTCGGCAGCCCCGCCTGGATGGCGCGCCAGGCCTGCCGCGCCGACATGCGGTCGGGCTCGCGCTTGCGCGCATCGGCATTCCAGGTCGTGCCCGGATCGTCATCTTCGTGATCCATGCTCGAGAGCGTCTGCAGCCAGCGTGATTTTAT
>DASSYU010000013.1:0-3235 GCA_035703125.1 Pseudolabrys sp.
GGTAAATAAAAAGCATTCAACCGCACGCGCGGTACGAAACGCCGGCCATTGCGGTCCGATTGTCCGCGCTGATGGCGCGGCGTTTGCGTTCGTACACGCACAATGTCTCGGATGTAAGAGAAGGTGGCTCCCCGGGCCGGATTCGAACCAGCGACCAACCGGTTAACAGCCGGTTGCTCTACCACTGAGCTACCGGGGAACGGTAGCGGCGCTATAACAAAGCCAGCCTGCTTTGCAAAGCGTGAAGGGCCGTAACGGCTCGCCTTCGCCAGGGCTTCGGCGGGCAACCTTCGCGCTCCAAAGATGGCTTGCCAACCGAAGCGCCATCGATCTCGGGTTTACCCGAGATCGACAATTATCACGCCCAAGTCACTACAGGCGACTTGGGATGGCGCAAAGGTTGGAGGCCACGGCCGGAATCGAACCGGCGTGCACGGATTTGCAGTCCGCTGCGTAACCACTCCGCCACGTGGCCAACTTCTGAGATCAGGGCGTCGGGTCGGCCATGCCTATATAGGAGCGAAAGCCCCCCGACAATCACATGACAATCGCATGGCGAACCTTGCGTTTTTCGCCTTATTGCCGCACAAGAACCGCTCCTCCTGACGGCCTTTCTTCAGATCGAGAACCGCGATGACCGATTTCGCAACCGCTCGCCGGCACATGGTGGACGGGCAGGTGCGCACCGCCGATGTGACCGACCTGCGCATACTCGACGCCATGCTCGAGATCCCGCGGGAGCGCTTCGTGCCGCCGGCTTCGGCGGATATCGCCTATCTCGATCTCGATTTGCCCGTAGGCAAGAGCGGATCGCGACGGCTGCTCAAGCCAATGGTGCTCGGCAAGCTGATCCACGCCGCAGACATTGCGCCGGGCGATCGCGTTCTCGATGTCGGCTGTGCGACCGGTTACGGCGCCGCGGTGCTCGCACGTATTGCCGGCCAGGTGGTGGCGCTGGAGCAGGACGCCGACCTGGCCCAGGCCGCGCGTGCCGCGCTCTCAGGGCAAGCGAGCGTGACCGTTGTCAGCGGAGCCCTTACGGCCGGCTGGCCGCAAAGCTCGCCATATGACGCAATCGTGCTTGAAGGCGCGACCGAGATACCGCCGGAGACATTTCTCAGCCAGCTCAAGGAGGGCGGCCGGCTCGTCTGCGTCCTCGACGGCGGACCCGGCGCCAAAGCCATGCTTTATTGCAGGAGCGGCGACGAATTGGGGGGGCGGCCGATCTTCGACGCCACCGCTGCGGTATTGCCTGGCTTTGCAAAAACGCCGGTTTTCGCCTTCTGATTGTGGGTTGTTCCGATCGTTGCGCAAATACGCCGGTTTCCCCCTTTTTGTGCGCACAGGGGTTTGGGGGGTTTTTTTTTCGGGGCGTTAGGGCGCATATTGTTGCGCTGTAGGCGACGGCGGCGCGAATCTGGCAGGGTACCAGTCGCGTCACGGGCTTGTTTTGGACGGGGTTTGATGGCGGGGTGGGGACCCAGAGGCTGGGCGCGCGGGCTTGCAGCCGGGACGCTTGCATGGACCGCATGCGCGTTCTCTTTGGCGCCGGTGCAGGCGGACACGCTCGAGGGCGCCTTGGTGCAGGCCTATCAGAACAATCCGTCGTTGAACGCGCAGCGCGCTGCCGTGCGTGCCACCGACGAAGGCGTGCCGCAGGCACTGGCCGGGTATCGGCCGCGCGTGACAGCGACTGGTTCGGTCGGCCAGCAATATTGGGACACGACCACGCGGTCCACATTCAAACAACCATTTGTTCCTTCCGCCACCAACCCAACGCCGTACACCACCAACGTGGGTGGCATGTCGCCGTATGGCGGCGGCGTGACGGTGACCCAGACTCTCTACAACGGATTCCAGACCGCCAACCGCACGCGCCAGGCCGAGGGTCAGGTGCAGGCGGCACGCGAAAGCTTGCGCACCACCGAGCAACTGGTGCTGCTCAATGCGGTGACGGCCTACATGAATCTGTTGCGCGACACGGCCATCCTCGACCTGCAGCGGCGCAACGTCGAAGTGCTGCAGGAACAGCTGCGGCAAACGCGCGACCGGTTCAATGTCGGTGAAGTCACGCGCACGGACGTCGCGCAATCGGAATCGCGTCTGGCGTCCGGGCGCTCGCAGGTGCTGAGCGCGGAGGCGACCTACAAGGCGTCCGTGGCGACCTATCGCCAGGTGATCGGCGTCGAGCCCGGAAGGCTTGCGCCGGGATCTCCGGTCGATCGTTTCTCCCCCGGCACTCTGCCGTCGGCGGTCGGCCTCGGCACGGCGACACATCCGCAGGTCACGACGGCGCAGTATAATGTCGACGTCGCCTTGCAGGCGGTGAAGGTGGCCGAGGGTGCGCTTTATCCGACGTTGTCCCTGCAGGGTAGTGCGCAGCAAAACAACGAGAGCAGCCTGCTCGGGCTCAAGAGCTTCAATGCGCTTGTGCTCGGCCAATTGACCGTGCCGATCTACCAGGGCGGCGCGGAATATTCGCTGATCCGGCAGAACAAGGAAACGCTCGGGCAGCAGCGGCTCAATCTCGACACCGCCCGCGACTCGGTGCGTCAGAACATCGTGCAGTCGTGGGGCCAGCTCGAGGCGGCCAAAGCGAATATCGAGGCGACGCAGGCGCAGGTGCAGGCGTCGGAAATCGCGCTCAACGGCGTGCGCGAGGAAGCGCGCGTCGGCCAGCGCACCACGCTCGACGTCCTCAACGCGCAGCAGGAACTGGTCAACGCACGCGTGGCGCTGGTCAGCGCCCAGCGTGACCGGGTCGTTGCGTCGTATACCTTGCTCGCGTCGGTCGGGCGGCTCTCGCCGCAGATCCTGGGACTGCGCGTCCCGACCTACGATGCCGCCGTGCACTATCATCAGGTGCGCGACAGCTGGGCCGGCGTGCGCACGCCCGACGGACGCTGAAGCGCCCCAAAGCCGCACCGGCCGGGCACTTTCGTGTCCACAGTTCATTGCATCAGCGCGACTTTCCATCTGCCAAAGCGGTATCCCCCTGTCGTATAAACGGTAGGCGGTAGCGATTCGCGCGGCTGATGGCTGTGCTTTTCGGCGCGCGGAACGCGGGGAGTGTGTCGGGATTTCTAGGGGATGGCGCAGACGGCGAAGGCCCAAGAGCCATCGATGGAGGAAATCCTTGCCTCCATCCGACGGATCATTGCCGACGACGACGCCAAGCCTGCCAAAGGACCGACGTCGGCGCCGGAAACCGCGCCACCGGCCAAGCAACCGGCCG